>JBPCUV010000408.1:0-19558 GCA_051010975.1 Desulfocapsaceae bacterium | reverse complement strand
ATCAGCCGGCTGGGATCACCGGATGCCAGGTGCATTACATATATTCGGTCACTGAAGGGCCCATGCTGAATTATCGATCCATCTACATTTTCTATTTCATCGACCATTTCGTATGCAAAAAATCCAGGTCACATCGATAGCAGATTCCACACGCTCAAAAGAGATTATGAGCGAATTTCCCCTGTCCTCCATCTGACATGCGAGTTGTCAGGGGAGATCAATCATCAGTACTATAAGATATCGGCAAGGAATAGCTGAGTTCTCGATTCCTTCGGTTGTCTGAAAATTTCTTTTGGAGGACCATCTTCTACAACCACACCATCAGCCATGAATACCACACGGTCTCCGACTTTCTCCGCGAACCCCATTTCATGGGTTACAACCATCATTGTCATGCCTCCCAGCGCAAGATCTTCCATGACCCGCAAGACATCGCCTACCAATTCCGGATCCAGGGCAGATGTAACCTCATCAAACAACATCACTTTGGGTTCCATTGCCAGGGCACGTGCAATGGCTACTCGTTGCTGTTGCCCGCCAGAGAGCATAGCAGGATAAACGTCCATCTTGTCTTCAAGACCAACTTGAGCAAGGAGCTCTTCAGCTTTTTTGTGAGCTTTCTGGCGATCTTGTTTAAGCACGTGGATAGGTGCTTCTATGACATTTTCAATTACAGTCATATGGGGAAACAGGTTGAACTGCTGAAATACCATGCCTACCTTGCAGCGAATTCGGTTGAGGTGCGCCTCGAAAGCCTTATGTTTGAGTTTTGTGTTGTTTACCAGTTCACCTTCTATAAAAATATCTCCACCACTTGGAGTTTCCAGGTGATTGACACAACGCAGCAGGGTACTTTTTCCCGATCCGCTCGGGCCAATAATGACAACAACTTCACTGGCAGAGACCTCAAGGCTGATATCTTTGAGCACTGTCAGATCCCCAAAATTCTTTTGCAGATTGGAAATTGTTACCATCGGCTGATCGACTTGGGTGTCATTTGCTTTCATAATCAACGCTGCCCCCTATTTGTTCGTTTCTCCAACTTTGCTAAGAGGACACTGGCTGTGGTTGTCATAACGGCATATAAGAACGCCGCCATGAGATACATCTCAAAAGGCTTGTAGGTCGAACCTATGAATCGTTGAGCAGTCAAAGTAAGCTCTACCAAAGTGATGGTTGATACCAGAGAAGTGTCTTTGATGAGAATGATAAAATTGTTGCCCATGGGAGGAATGATGATACGAAGCGCCTGGGGGAGAATGATGCGACGCATTGCCAGAGAACTGCTCATTGCCAGTGATCGGGCTGCTTCAGTCTGGCCAACAGGTATGGACACAATACCACCACGGATAGTTTCGGCATTGTAAGCGCCGACATTCAGTCCCAGGCCGAGGACACCTGAAAGAAACGGTCCCAGATCGATTCCCAGTTGGGGCAGGCCGAAATAGATAATGAATAGCTGCACCAATAGTGGTGTCGAACGGATAAGCCATATATAAAATGTAGCTGGCCAGCGCAAAAATGGATTTGTGCTGAGTTTGCATAGAGCGGCGATTAATCCGCAGGCAATACCAAGCAACAGGGACAAAATTGAAATCTGCAGCGTTAGCAGCGCTCCCTGGAGCAGGAAGGGAAAGTAGTGAACAATGACACTCCAGTCTAACATGGTACTCATCCTTTATATTGCTGACGGCGGGGTCACTAGTGGACTGCTAAGTTTTGACTCCACAGTTCAATGGTTTACCCGCCGATTGCAATTATATTGAGTATAAAACAGCCGATGCTGTCACTCTGTTTTACCTAACGTCAATACCGAGCCATTTCATCGAAATAGCCTTGTATGTACCATCCTCTTTCATGTCCGCCAGTGCGGCATTCATTGCTGCTTTTAATTCAGGGTTATTCTGACGCAGAGCTATACCCATTTTTTCTTCGTAAAGTAAATCTCCAGCCAGGGCAATCGGCACACCATTTTTCTTAATGGCCAATGCTCCCACTATTTTATCGGTGATAAAGCCATCTATTCGACCAGTGGTGAGTTCCAATATCATGTCCGGCACACCTTTATAGGTTCTGACATCGGCATTGGCGATATTCTCTCGAACCCATGTTTCATAAGTGGTGCCGAGGGTAACGCCGACCTTTTTACCATCCAGATCTTTAACGGATGCGACCGAAGAACCTTCCTTGACAAAGAGTTGTGCGCCTGAACGGTAATAAGGGTCAGTGAAATCAATGGATTTAAGCCGCTCGTCCGTGATTGCCATACTGCCGCAAATCAACTCATACTTATTAGCCAGCAATCCAGCAATGATACCATCCCAGGCGGTGCTCAATGGCTTGGCTTCGACGCCGATTCTTTTCGCTACTTCACTGCCCATCTCGACATCAAACCCGGTTAATTTGTTGTTTTCATTAACGAAGTTAAATGGGGGATACTGTCCACTCATGGCCATTCGGATTTCACCGTTTTTGGTTACCTTGGCAAGATCTCCAGCGGTGGCCGTGGTGACCCAGAGGCACCCTGTCAATAAAATCAGTACTAACAGCATCGATCGTTTTGTCTTTCTCTCCTTTTAGTTAACTTCTTTTGGGGTAATTGGATAACTATCCACCATCAATTTCACGCAACTTGCATCTGTCAGGCCATCTGTTAATTCACACTATGATCTGGTGGTACTAAATCAGACAACGTTTTTGCTACTTCGCGGATTAAACCTGCGTAACTCTTCTCCATGTCCTCCGCACTTATTTGGAGCACCGAAAAATCAAACGAAACAGCACCGATTCCCCTACCAGTTCGGGGATCTACCAGCGGTGCTGCTATTGCAATAAGGCCAGGTAAATATTCCTCTATATTCGTGGCATACCCATGCAGGCGTGATTTATCCAGATCCGTGAGCAGATCTGCCTTTGTGGTTATCGTCTGCGGTGTTTTAGGAGTGAGCTTTATGGCTTTTATTTTTTGCCTTAGTTGCTCAGGCTCCAGGCTGATGAGATAAGCCTTCCCCAAAGCGGTGTTATGCAGGCAATTGCTCGATGAGTCCGGTAAACGATACGTCAATGTTTCTTCGGCGCTCCTGTGATAAATGCGTACAATTTTTTGGGAGACAACAAAGGCGGTGTCAATACTGATATTGTGATCACTGTGGACGCGATCAATCACTCCTTTGATCAAGTGCATGTGATCGGTAGCGCCTATCAGATTATTGCAAAACGGCAAACAAAAGATTGCCGGCCGAATCACTTTACTGCGCGCATCTTTTTCAAGATAGCCTAACTCCACCAGGGTGTTGATATACCGGTAGGTAGAAGTCATGTTCAACTCGAGCTTTCTGGCTATTTCACTTTGGGTCAATGCAGAGGTTTCCCTATTAAAGAGAGCAAGTATTTTCAGCCCCTTTTCCAAGGATTTCGAGAAGTAGTATTTTCCTTTTGACACAAACCGCCCAAGAGATTACTTAGGTAACTATAATAGGAATAGGTTTACTATTATAGTTAATTTTCCCGATACCAACCGGGATGTCAACTATTAATTATTTTTAGATATCTCAGGGGACGCAATGCAGGATGACAATCAGACTGTTCCGATAATTTTTAGGACAGCAGAAGAAACACAGCACATATCTTTAGCCAGGTTGGTAAACGGTATGACAGATTTTCTAGATAATTTTGTCCACCCTTCTCTGGTAGATCAAACATTTATAAATGTCGTTGGTGATGGTGACGGTGACTCCCGATTCGAGAGATTGTTAACCGCTGTAGACTGCAAGGATGATTCCCATGGATTTTTCAAAGCACTCCTTTCCCTGCTAGGTGAGATGTCCGGCAATGGACCAGTCACGTTTAACAACGTAACTTTTCCACATCTGGCAATAATGGCTGTACTGGACGAGGCTCTTCCAGGGGACAAATTTGTCTCCATCAAAGACATAGATCAGCTTGAGAAATTGACCAACATTGCGGTGGCAACAGAAGAAAGGGAAGACATGCAGGAAGTTCTGGAAACTTACCCGGTACGCCTCTCAATGCATACTATTCGTCAGATGCGGATATCCAATAATGTCGCCTACCAATATATGCCTTTTACTGAAGAGTTGGACAAGGTCGGCCATACTAATACCTGGATAGGCCAGTTTCACCAGGGACTGCTCGAGCAGATGTATGCCAATAGAGTGATATTTCTCTTAAACATGAGCTGCCCGGTGTATTGCCGTTTCTGTTTCCGCAAACACAAGGAATCCCGTAATGAAGCGAATCCCTCTGAGAAGGATATAATCAAGGCTGTTGAACATATACATAATTCACCAGCCGTTAAAGAGATAGTAGTCACCGGTGGCGACCCCTTCATGAGTCGTCGCAATATGGCAAGTGCAATAAATAACCTTGCAGATGTTGAACATGTGCGCACTCTGCGCCTTGCCACCCGATCCATTGCCTATTTCCCACATCTTTTTCTGGATGGTGATGGTGAATATCTGAGCTGGCTCAAAGAAAAGAATCTGGCTTTACAGCAAAAAGGCAAGCGAATGGAGGTGGCTACTCATTTTATTCATCCTGATGAAGTGTCCCCGCAGAGTCTCACGATAATAAACGACCTTGTGCGAAATGGAATCGCCGTCTATATCCAGACACCTTTTTTAAAAGACTGTAATGATAAAGGTCCAGAGCTGGTTCGTTTGTTCGGCCTGCTGCGTGGTGCAGGCGCCGAAATGCACTACATTTATATCCCCTGCAGTCCGATCCACGGTAACAGTATCTACTGGAGCCCCATTTCGAGTGGGATCTCGATAGCCGGCTATCTGAGAGCACACCTTTCCGATCGTGCGATTCCAAGTATCTGTACGGCTACGCCTATCGGGAAAATGGATTGGTTCACCAGTGGGTGGGCGGTAGAGCCGGTTGCAGACAATGAGGATCTCGTTTGGATTCGCACTCCCTATACACCTGAATATTTTAAAAGCTTCGCCCCGCTCACCAGCAAACTTGACAATATCCGGATCAACGACGAAGGGACCATCGACATTCAATACTTTGCCCAGATGGGCGATGACAATTTGTTTATCGGGGCTCTGCCACCAGCTGAGGCAGATAAAAACCCAGCCAGTATGGCGACACCACCATCAACGCAGGAGTTGCTTCAAAAAGACCTTTGCCTCCTTGACTCATCAGTAGTAGACACGAACACAGATCACCTCTGCCGCCAACACGAAACCCGCGTTGAGTTGACACTCGAGGCAGGAGACGCCGAGATTGAATACATATCCACCGATCGGCGCATCACGGACGTTGTTCTCTCTGATGAAAATGATCCAATCACCAGGCTCAATCGAGTAGTGGAAGTTGTCAGGCGTGTGGCTGATATTCCCCATGTGAACTGTGTTCGCATACGGAGCCTGATGTTCAATCATTCTCCTGAACGATTCAGCCGAGCAGCAATTGACAATCTTGCTTATCTGAATCGATTATCTCTTGTTGGCCCACTGCGCTTGGAAATTGAAACCCGCTTTTACCAGGCCGGGGAAATTACCGAACATCACTCCCGCGTGGTACGTGATCTTAATAATCGTGGCATTACCGTCTACAACAACACACCGCTGATTAGCGGCATCAACGATACTGCCGAGGAGATTCATGGGCTTGCATTCAGTCTGCGGCAAGCGGGAATTGAATTTCATCACCTCTACGTAGCGGGCTTACCCCAGCAAGACGCGCTCAATTATGCCCGCCCTGTGCATATGCGGGATCTGATCGATATTGCCAGCACAGTGCGTCGTGAGGGCAGCGGACGTGAAATTCCACGCTACATAATCAGGACTGCCCTTGGTGAAGTCGACTATGGTTTGACATCAGCTTTTGAACATGATGAGACGTCAGTCTGGGTTCGTTTGCTGCCCTATAACCTCGCCTATTTTCAAAGTATGGCCCCGGGCTTTGAATGGCCGCACGACATTCGGGTCAACAATGAGGGAGTGCCTGCTCTGCAGGTTTCAGGGCTTGCTGGAACTGGGGAATGCCCGCTGATCTAGCTCACCGCTTCCCGGCCAGGCTTGCTAAACTCCAGCGGGATTGCGATGCGGAAACATCCGTAATCGATGATTTCGGTTTAACAGCTGACACGTTTATGACCAATCGAAATATTTGGAAGAGTAACCTTCAGGACAATAGGCAATCACATGTATTACCCGTTTGTGTTATTCAATGAATCTATCGAACATTGCCCCATCTTTCCCGGTCTTCGGGGTGACCCTTTTGTTGCAGATCTCTCCTGGCAAAGCCAACTGTTGGAAAACTCGCCGGTAAGGGACCAGAGAGCCTTCCAGAAGATTCTTGAAAAGGTCATGGCACCAAACCACCAGTGGGGGGTTTCTCCTTATCTGGAGAGACGCGACACGCTACTGGCCGATTGCCCTCAGATGGCAGCTGAAAAACGTTTTTATCACTTGGGAATGGATATTATTGTGCCTGTCGGCACCCCCCTGTGTGCCCCACTTAAGGCCGTTGTCGTGGAGAGTGGTTATGAGGATGGCGAAGGAAATTATGGTGGTTTTGTTCTTTTGCAGCATGACGGTAAAAATCTACCACCCTTTTTCAGTCTGTACGGTCACCTGAGTCGCCAGCACCTCCCAACAGTAGGGCAAACGTTTGGGGCTGGAGAAACATTTTCTAAAATTGGTGATTTCCCTGAAAACGGCAACTGGTTTCACCACACTCACCTTCAGGTTATCACCGAAAAGGGACTGGCTGAAGGTTACCTGTCAAAGGGCTATTGCACGGAGAGTGACCTGACAAAAATGAATGAACTGTGCCCATCGCCGGTACCACTGTTTCGGCGTTAATATTAGTCGCTCAATTTCTCACCAGCACAGAGCAAACCGACGCCAATCTGACAGCCGGAAATAACCAGCCGAATTTGTAAACGAGCCAATGCAGGGAAACATATCACCAGAACCCGAACCGGTCGACATTTCCAAGGAGGCAGCGGTGCCGCTCATCGAAATGGAGCATATGAGATTTAGCTGGTCTTCAGGGCTGGCGCATTTATCGATACTCGCTCGCCGATGGGATGACTATCAGGATTTGCCCCCCCACAAATCAGATCATTATTTCAACCTGTCGTATGCCATTCCCTGATAACTCGGGGCCATCGACAGGTAATAATCGAGTAGATATACATCAGAGGGCTCGACCAGAGTGTTCTCTTTCTTTATTTCAGATAACCGGTCGACATGGGCATTAACCTGCCACATGGCCAGATCCTTAGCAACTCTGCCGGCCATTTCAGGGTAATTCTTCAACAGCGTCTCATAACTGTTCACTATTTTGTCGCGAAATAAGAACAGAGGCAGGTCGGCGATAGGCGGCAGAGAACCCAGCACGGACATGCTGGTCATGACCTGCTTCAGTTCATCTTCTGATCGACCGGAATTGATGAAATACCAGGTTTCTACCTCGGCCACGCCGGTTTCAGGATAGGCTTCGATAAAAGCGGTCAACCAGGCCGACAGATTAGTGGTCATTCCCAGGCGGGCGGCCGATTCAACATGTTTTCTGATATAGGCGCGATCATCCGGGTGGCGGCTTTGCCCAAGAAAAAGAATATACAGACTGTGCCACTCGATAAATCGAAAATTTCCCAGAAATTCGTATATCTGCTCCCTTGGAATGTCCGTGGCCAGCGTCTTTATCATGTCATAGGGCGCTCTGCCGACTTCGAGATAGGCCTGCTCCTGAATGTGGGGGTGGTCACTGGTTAGTAACCGTGTGAAAAATCTAATCCTCCCCTGGTTCCCAGGACCATCATTCCAGCTGCTGCTGTTCCGCACGAGGTCACGGATAAACGATTGATAGGTCTGGTTGGCAAAAGTGACCACCTGCCATTCTTCTTCGATACTTTTTCTGGCGAGGACGACAGCGCTGTCAGCGATGAACTTTAGTTTTCTGCGAGTGGAGGAATCACAGAATACCTTGACCGGATTGCCGACACCGGTTCCCCTGATGGTCTCAACCGCAGAGAACAGGTAGGGAGTATTCTTCACCTCAGTGGCAAAAATGATCTCACCGTATTCCAGCAGCCTGTCAGCCAGTGTCCTTTCCGGGTAGGGAACGCAGATCGTGCAGGCCTGCAGGTCACCAACAGAGGGGCAGGAAGCGACGAAAAAGAAGACAAGCAGAAAGAAGAAGGACAGTCGTCTAATCACTGGATTGATGATCTTCTTCACGGCAGATATGAAATGAATGTTCATTTAGACCTTACCACCCGAGAACTTGGTTTCTGTAAAATATTCAATTTCCATTTTTTCCTGAGATCAAATACTGTCTCTGCAAAAGTACCGTTTGGCAACCACCGAGAAGAAGGAACCCACCTACCAATTGGAGAAAAGTTATCGTTTCGCCGAACAGTAGAAAGGAAAAAATTCCAGTCAGAAAAGGAACCAGCAGTTGTACAGAGGATGCAGTAATAATCCCCAACTGGGGGAGCAGATAATAAAAGAGTGCCTGACCACCTGCGATTCCAAGTAGACCTGAACCGATCAAAACCAACCATTTAAGCCCCCCGGGATCAGCCGATATGTGCGGTCCCGAAAGGAGAACAACAGGGGTAAGAAAAATCGATACCAGACAAAATACTAATGTTGCGGTAAACAGTGGTGGCAACCTGCCCTCTATCCAGGTCTTTACCGTCAATCCCACGAATGCCCAAGATAATGCCCCTCCCAGAGCGAGCAAAATACCGGTATTTAAAGCAACCGAAAACCCATGACTCTGGAAGATTATAACCAGGCAGGCACCAGCAATCGCGAATAGTATGCCAGCAATGGTTCCGGGTCGTCTAATCAGGTCTCGTTCCGCTTTAAAAAACAGCATCCCGAGAAATACAGAAAAAATCACCTGCGACTGGTAGAGAAGTGTGCCAAAACCTGGAGGAACCAGGAAGAAACACCAGGTGTAGAGTAATTGAAACATTATCGTACACAGGGCTGTCACGGAAATCCTGCTGAGAAAGTAAGCTTTTTGCTTGAGAAACAACTTGAGATCTTCACTGAATGACTTTTTCGTTAGAAGAAAACCAATCAACAGTAGTGCTGAACAGACGTACCGTACCCAGACCTGGAAAATCAGAGAAAAATCTTCTTTTATCCAAGCAATGGATATGGGGGTCAATGCCCAAAACAGCAGCATGGCTGTCACGGGGATCAGAGTGGCCGGTTTTGGGTATTTTTTAGAATCTGTCATGATTGGCAAATATGACTATGATAAGCTCATGCAATAAGAGTACTTTGAAAAATCGGACAGTAATTCGAGGCCGGCTTGTTGATCTTAATAGATGGGTGTCCTTTATGTCTCCCCTTATTTTATGGACATTAGATGCCTTCAGGGGCTCAGACTTACCTGCAGAGAAGTGCGATCCGGAAACTGAGTTGCAGGAATTTGCAGCTGGCAAATTTTCAAAGTGGCACGATTAGACACTCCAGGCCCAGCCTAACTATCTGGATTTAAATATCTTATCAAGAGGAGCCACAGCCATGATCATTTTAGGAAATGACAAGTATCGCTATGAAGAGATATCTGAATGGGCGCAGCTCCCTGCCAATCAAGACTTAGGCGAAGTTGTTGATATCGGCGTGGATCGACAGGATCGCGTTTATATTTTCAATCGGGGTAAAAACCCTATGATGGTCTTTGAGCAGGATGGGCAGTTCATTCGCAGTTGGGGAAAAGAAATATTCACTCGGCCCCATGGAATTACCATCGATAAAGATGGTATCCTTTTTTGTGTTGATGACGATGGCCACTGGGTAGGAAAATTTAGTGCAGAGGGTGTGCCTCTGGGCTCAGTCGGTACCCGCAATCTGGGAGCCGTTGCTCAGAGTGGTGATCCATTTAATCGGCCGACCAAAGTCGCCTTCGACCCCATAACGAGAGATTTCTACATTGCCGATGGATACGGTAATGCCCGCGTGCACAAATTCTCAGCAGAGGGAACGCACCTGTTTTCCTGGGGTGATTATGGCACTGATCCCGGTCAGTTTAATCTGCCGCACAGTGTTTGTACCGACAGTGAAGGTAAGGTCTATGTAGCCGACCGCGAAAATCATCGGCTTCAAATTTTCGATGCTCAGGGGAATTATCTCCATCAATGGAACAATTTACACAGGCCTTGTGGGTTGCACATTTCTGGTGATCTCGTCTATGTCGGACAGCTGTTGCCGCAATACCCATTCAACGAGGATTACCCCAATATTGGCGCCTGCGTCACCATCCACGACTTGAGCGGAAAACGACTGGCCCGCCTGGGCGACTCTCGTGCTGGTGAGGGCCCCGGACAATTTATTGCCCCGCATGGGCTGGCGGTAGATTCACGGGGTGATATTTATGTCGGTGAAGTCTCCTGGACAGCCTATGGACAATCACAAAATCCGCCGCGAAAGCCAAGATCGTTTAGGAAACTTGTAAGGAAGTGAGGAACCAGAAGATCAAAGCACACACTTAGTTCTGCAAAGATAAACGTAACCGTTATGTCCTCATCCCGCTGGGGACGTGTAAAACTGCTTCCAGTCGCTATTCTCACGATACTCTTCAACTATATCTATGAGTCGAGCCTGTGCTAAGGCCGGCATCTGGGTCATGATGTCATTGCCAATTACTGCGAGCGCATTATCAACCAGGTCCTGGCGAAAATCAGTGTTATATAAATCTATTGCAAATTCGGCAGTGATAAGCTTGGCGATAACTTTTCCCAACCTCACCCTGGTCCTCTGTACACTCGAAAAATCAAGGTTGTAATCGAGCGCCTCCCGGAAATGGTCCGCCGCCTTTTGGGTCAGCTTGAACTGGCTTAAAAAACTAAAGAAATTGCGGTGTTTGCCATCCTTCATTTTCTTGAGCACCATGTCTGTAACCTGGCTGTACATGACATCGTTAGATCCCTCAAAAATCTGAAATGGTCGGCTGTCGGCGACTGAGCGCCCGGCAATATGGTCTCTACGGTATCCTTTTGCCCCGGTCAGCTGTAAAAGACTCTGAGCCGAGTCCTGCATCATGTCGGTAAGTACCGCCTTGGCAGCATTGGCCTGCAGGCCGTATGAGGTCAAATCATTGCTGAGGCTTGATACCTTAGCGGTATAATGACACATTGCCGAGGCGATGGTGAACCGTGCCTGAAGCAATGAAATTCGGTGCTGGACTTGATCGTAGGCCAACAAACTTTTGCCGCTTACAAAGCGCTGCTGACAGTGGCTGACGGCCTCATCAAGCATCCTCTTGATAAACCCTAGGCCTATGCCTGAAAGCCTCAGTCGGCTTCGATGCAGAAGGTCCATCATCAACTTTAGTCCACTGGTCCGGGGAATCAATCTGGATGTGGCAGGCATGGTTGCATCGATGTTATTCAGACCATAGGGAATGAGAAACAGTCCGAGTTTATGATAGTACTCATCCACTGAAATTTTCTGTTCTTTCTTTGTCTTATTAACTATGAACAGATCAATATCGCGGGCCAGCTTATTATTTTGTTTTTGCTTTCTACCGGTTACCAGCCAGAAATCTGCCAGTCCTGTTAAACCTCCCCAGTGCTTGGAACCTTTCAGGTGATAGTGTTTCTCTGTCTGGCTATATGAGGTCCGCATGGACAGAGCATCTGTTCCAAAATCGGGTTCGGTAATCATCAATCCTCCGAGCGAGGGACCGGTGAGAAATGACTCGAAGACCTCTGTTTGGGCTCCTTCCTGGCCATATTTGGTTACAGGCTCAAGAAAGAGTGAGCCGTTAATTCCCATCATCAAACCAACCGCAATGGATTCATATGAAGTCGCTTCCAGCAGCCCAAGTCGATGGTGAGTATCTCCTTCTCTCCCCCCGAAACGGGCCGGAATAAAAAGTGAGAGAGGCTGCAGTCTCAAAACTTTTCCAAGCAGATCTCTGGGTAGTCCACGAATGTAGTTGGTTGTTTCGATCTCAGGGTGGGTTGCCAAGACATTCTTCAGATCGGTTTGATACTCTTCTATAAACCTTTCCGTGTTCTGGTTTTCCATTTCAGGGGCTTCCTTTTGAGAAGATAGCACGAGCGATAAACTTCGTAACAGCTGTGATGTCCATAATAACAGGGATCATATCAATTAACAGCAAACATGGTAGCGTTAGACCTGGCAAGGCCAAGATCGTATCTTTATTTTTACCTCTATGGATAAACGACGACTTTCATTTTTGCTTTGAGAGTTTCAGCAGACGACCGCCTTTCTTGTCCTCCAGAACCCAGATTGCACCCTCCGGGCCCTGCTCCACCTCACGAATTCGTTTGCCCATCTCGAATCGCTCAACTTCCTCAGCACTTTCGCCCTCTATCTTGATTCGCAGCAGCGATTTTGAGGCAAGGCCTCCGATAAAAGCATTTCCCCGCCACTCCGGATAGAGATCTCCGCTGTAGATTATCAGGCCCGAAGGAGCAACAGTCGGTACCCAATAGATTTCAGGAGCATTGAACTCGGGGCGGGTATCGTGATCGGGAATATCGACACCTGAATATTGATCTCCCCAGCTGACCAGAGGCCACCCATAGTTATCACCAGCAATTATCAGATTAAATTCGTCGCCATGCCGCGGTCCCATTTCATGGGTCCACAGCCGTCCCTTCTGATCGAAAGCGATTCCCAGAAGATTACGATGGCCAATGGACCAGAAAGTCCTGGCCAGCTTCCCTTTATCCTGGAAGGGATTGTCAGCGGGAACCGAGCCGTCCGGGTTGAGACGGATAATCTTGCCGAGATTCTGCGACCAGTCCTGGGCCGGTTTCTGCTTTTGTCGTTCGCCGGAGGTTATGAACAGTTTGGTGTCGGGGCTAAAGGCCAGGCGATGCGAGTAATGGCCGCTGCCTGTCGTTTTCGGTTCCTGCCGCCAGATAACCCTTACGTTTTTAAGCACTGGCCTGGAAGCATCCTGGCTGAATCTGGCCATGGCCACCGCGGCACCCTTCTTGCCGGAGCTGCCCTTTTCGGCATAAGAGAAATAGACGAGCCGATTGGTTTCATAAGCAGGGTGCAGTATGATGTCACCTAATCCACCCTGCCCGCCGTAGGCGACTTTCGGCACCCCGGCAACCGCCACTTTGGATCGGCCATCATCACTGACCAACACCATTTTTCCCGCTTTTTCTGTGACCAGCATATCGCCGCCGGGAAGAAAGGTCATGGCCCATGGCTCATCAAATTCGGCATATACTTCGGTCCACAGAACAGACCCGGCAGAGCCGATGACTTCGGCAGGTGTTGCTCTGGCAAAGGACGTTGCTGCACATATGAAAAACACCAGGAATGAGGTAATGAGAACTCGTTGATTTGCTGACATTGGTCTCCTGCTGTATTGGGAAATGGCACTCTTGCAGAGCGTATCTTGGTCGAGAAGCACTTCATTTTAAGTATTCACGATAGGCAGAAAAAGCCAGCCCAGTGGATCAACCGACTGAAAATGATCACAAAGTGCCTGTACGGTAAAAAGAGCTCCTGGAGCCAGAGGAAGGGGCGTTTGAATTGCGGTCAGGCAAATCCGAAACGACTGGTACTAAAAGATATTACACCGAAAAGAGCTTGCGCAGCTCTCTGAGCTGCATCGACAAACAAACCCCTATTACTCGTTCGTTGGCGGCAATATGAGTGCCGCCGACCGCCACTTGCCAACCACCGTCACGGTAGACACCACCGATCAGGAGCTTGCCGTGGTAAGAGGAATCTAGTTTGGCAAGCGGCTTCTTGGTGATTGGAGAATTTGGCGCCGCCACCAGTTCCACCACTTCGGCATCGAAACCGTGCAGATGGGCAGCCGAGATCAGTTCGCTGCGGCGGATGTGTTTCATGATGTCACTGGCTGCCATTACTTTTTTATTCAAGGCGATATCGAGGCCGATGGTGGCTGCCAGCACCTGATAATCCTCATTGCCAACCACGGCGATGGTTTTCTCACTACCGCCATCATTACCGTTATTTTCGCCTGACATCATATTCTTTGCCAGCAGCGAACTCATAATATTGGTTTCATTGCTGCCGGTGGTGGTAATAAAGGTGTCTGTATCCTGCACGCCGGCCAGGTTCAGTACATCAGCTTTCGAGCCGTCACCGTGCAGCACCTCAACATGGGACAGCAGGCCGGCAAGTTCCCGGGCCCGATCAGCATCGCGCTCAATCAGGATTACCTCAACAGATTTCTTCAGCAGCTCGGCAACCCGACAACCGATCCGGCCACCACCGACGATCAGCACCCGCTGCCGGGCGCCTTGGGGGACACCGGCAATGTCCAGCATTGCGGGCAGGTTTTCGGTTTCGGTCATCACCACGATCTGGTCGTGGGGCATGATTTCAAACTCGCCATCGGGAATAATCGTGGTAATACCTCTGGCCACGGCCACCACGCGAAAATCGAAACTTGAATACTTGAAGGAGATATCTTTGAGCTTTTGATCGGCAAACTGTGAGTCATGGGTAACCCTGGCCGCCAGCAGTTGTATTTTTTCATCGGCAATATCTATTACTTCGTTGCCGTGACGGAGCTTGACCAACCTGCTGATTTCCTGGGCCACCATCTCCTCGGGATGGATCAGCAGGTCGATCTTCAGATCATCACCGCTGAGCAGCGACCCGGGTAGTCCAAACTGCAATGAATGGACCCTGACGATCTTGTAGGGGATGCCAAATTTATCTGCTATCTGGGCGGACATCATATTGACCGCGTCATTGTCGGTAACGCAGATAACGCAGGCCATGGTTCCGGCGTCAGCTTCCCGCCAGCAGTCAATGTCCATCGCTTCGCCGCGGATCAGCCTGACGTCAAGTGATTCATCCCCATATCGGTAACGCTCGGGATCGGGCTCAATGGCCGTCACCGCACACTCCTCACGCTGCAGTCGTTTGGCCAGATAAAAGCCCACGCTGCCGAGCCCGAGGATCAGAACTTTTTCCTTCCTGTTCAGTTGCTTGAACATCTTTTTACTCGCTGAATCTCAATGAATAAGCAACGATGTCCGGCAGTATCAGCCGTCGAACGTCTGAAGAATTTTTTTGACTGTATTGCCGTCGGTGTTGCCTGCAAAGTGTGCCATGATCGGTTTCATGGCCTGCATCTTGTTGTTAAAGTTGCTGAAGTCGATATTTTCGGCAATCCACTTTCTGATTTCATCCTCACCCACCTGCTGCGGTAAATAACCCTCCAGAACTTCTATGAAGCCCGAGTCCTCTGCACCGGAGGCGGCCAGAAGTTCCTTCTCGGATTTTACCAGTTTCCTTATAATTCCCGCAACCTGCTGATCGGTCAGCTGTTTTTCAGGCTGGCGCTGAAACTCACCTATTAAAACTCTGACGGCATCGGTTCTGACCCGATCCCTGCTTTTCATTGCCGCCTTCAGCTCGGCGGATATTTGCTCCTGCAGACTCATAAACAACTCCTCAGATTTTTAGGTGTGAATGAGATAGGTATAACAGCTATAGACTATCTCAGCGACTGGGCTCGCCATTCTGCCAACCGGATGTTCAAATCAGCGCTCAAAAGAGTAGAGCAGTTCGATACTGTTAGAATCAAAAGAATTCCTGCTTTGGACCGAGAAGCCCTTGCCGAATTCATAGCGAACCCTGATGGTGCCCGAGTTTTTCAACAGATTGAAATCATAGCTCAGAGAGAGCTGGTCGGTCAAGCTTCTGCCAACAACCAGGGCCGCATCCTCACCACTACCCGCTTCAAGACGCAGGTCGTCAACCGGCAGCATTCCGGTCATGCCCCCCAGGATCGCACTGCCTCTCGACACACCGAAAGATTGCAGAGCCGAGTCTGCTATACCCCGTGACGATTTATCTGAGGAGTCAAACGACTTGTCGAACAGAATATAGGCGATAATCTCCCTGTCTTCCATCAGCGGTCTGGAGAAAAGCTCAATCTCGTAATCAGCGACCGTACCTATTATGTTGACACCAACCACGATTTCTTCCTGCCCGAATTGATTCGTACTTATCACCTTCCTCGCATCTATATCAAGAAGAGGATTGTCGATCGGGCCTCCGGTAAAAGTGAGCCGCCCCCGATGGATTTTCAGCGGCTTCCCGTAAATGGTAAAACTGCCCTGCTCGACCTTAAGCACCCCTCTACCGGTCACGATTTTATTCGTGTTGCTGACCGCCAGATTACCACCGAGGACAGCGCTTAGCCCGAATCCATCGATTGAAATATCCTCACCTAGTTCTACCGAGAGCTGGTAGATGAATGGCCATCTGTCGCCTCCTCCCTGATCATCGGTGAAAACGACGTCGGCAGATTCTGACTTTGCCTGGCTCATCAATTCCGGCTTGATCAAGGCCCGGGGAATCAACAGCTTCCCCTTCAGACTGCCTCCCTTCGAACCAATAACAAGGTCAAGTTCCGGACTTGCAGTTATTACCATTTCAGGTAAATCCAGCAGTTTACAGTTGCGCCCATTAATCTGGAACACCCCCTGCCAATCCGAGCCACCAAATTTGACTTCCCCAGATGCTTGGGCTTCTCCTTCACCGCAGGCACCATCAAGCCGGACGAACAAATCCTTTCCCTGTAAGCTGACTGAGCCAGTCATGTCATTTAAAACAGATCCCAGCTCGGGAATTTGAATTCCGCCTCCCTGCAGATCGAGATCACCGGTTAGTTCCGGTTTTCCAACCAGGCCATCGATGGTCAGACCTACCATCACATGGCCGGTCGGCACAAGGTAGTCCCCGGTGATGGTCTGAAGCGGACTCAGGTCCTTTATATCGAGCACGAGATTTCCCCGCAGAGGCAGCCCTGAGAATGGTTCAGTCAAATTGCGGAATCCTTCAACGATTATATTCCCATCAATGGATGATTCATCCACGAAACGCGACGAGACGGTGGTTTCGAGAATGGATTCGTTCAGTTCGACGCTCAGGCTCGTATCAAACCATCGGGCTTCCTTATAGGGTCCTGTATCGTTCAGATCTATGTTTAGCTCAGGTATATTTAGTTTGCCGTTCACCGATTCAACGATCATACCGGCTCCCGCGGAACTAAGATGTCCGCTGAGTTCGCCGTCTAAGGCAGTCGCCATCACACCCCATTTGTTTAGTTCGGCAAGCTCAAAGCGCAGCTCCGACAGCTCCATACGCCAGGGGCCGGCCGACTGCCACTCTCCCTCAACACAGACACTATTATCACCTGAATCCAGGCAGAACGAATCGAGATGGTACCTATCAGCGGAGATCGCTACACTGGAAGGCGCACGTTGCTTATAACTTCCGAATTTCTGGTGTCTGTAGTGCAGATCATTGATAACTCCCCACCACCCTCTATCTACCACCTGACCGCTGGCTCCCGTAGTGAGATCGCCATATGGGGAGAGGCCGTTTAAGGTGATTTGATGCTGATCCAATGTACCGACCACCTTCAAATTAAGTTGATCGAGAACAAAGTTTGAACTCGTAAAACCTTCTAACAACAATGAAGCGTGCAGGCTTTGATCCGAGCCCAAAGCAACTTGCGCATCTCCTGATAAATCAGCAAGACGGCTATCCGCATAGGAAAGGTCCCGGGCGCTTATGTTTATTTGAGCCACGGGCTCTTCGCTGGTTCCCGAAAGCCGACCTGCTATCTCAACATTACCGTCAAGCGACTGATGTAATCTATTGAGATCGTTCCCCTCAATGATGAAGTCTAAGCCGTATGAGGCTCCGGCCACACCTTTTATCTGCAGAAGGTTGCCACCGTTTTGGATATAAAGGCCATCGGTTTCAAATGAATTATTATTCATACCGATGGAGCCGCCCCCTTCCAGTTCATAACCGGCCAGGGTCCCGGACAACTCGTGGATTGTCGCAGTGATGCGTTGCTCGTCATCTGACATCTTTCCGCTGCTGCTCACTTCAGCTGAGATATTACCTTCGGGCAGCGATTCAAAGAGATGGGGATCTATCCCTTCGGCCAGCAGCCTTGCTTCCCACAAGAGTTCTGCGGACCAATCCAGTTTTCCGGTCAGCTTGATTTTTCCATCTTCTACCTGCAGATCTGCCGCGGTAAGCGTCAGCCCCTTGTCATCTCCTTCCAGCTGCGCGGCACCGTGAAGGATAACAGGTGGATCACCGGTGGTTGCGCTGAACTCAGTGATTGCGGTCCTGTACCGCAGCTCTTCTGCAGACCATTGTCCGGAAGTACTCATGTCAAGATCAACGACCGCCGCGATGGGAGCGCCTAATGAACTCGTCTCAAAAGATCTGAGTTGAAGAAGATTGTCCCAAGCAAATCCCTCGCGCCAGCTGACATTCCCTGAAATGATTGCTGTGCTGTCTTCAAAAGCAACCCCGGCAGAAATGATTTCGGCCTCGAGCAGATCCTCAGTCAGACGGGCTTCGAAGGCCCCGGTCAGCCCGGACAAAGAATGAGAGTCATACGAAAAATCTGTTAGTGAAACATCCAATTGCACGATCGGTTCGCTCCTGGGCCCGGTCAGTGAACTCGAGATCTGGGCTCGACCTCCCAGCATCGGATGCAGACTGCTCAGATCTGCTCCCTCAAAGATGAGCTGAAGTTCACAATTGTCTGCAACATAGCCGTTTAATTGCAGGCTGTTCTCGCCAGACCGCAGATGGACGTCGGTTACTTTTAGGCTGTCCTGCTGAAAGCTAACCGAACCGCCGCCCTCCAGTTCATGACCGGCCAGTTCTCCAGAAATAGATGATATCACTGCCTTGATGCTCAAATCATCTGTTGAAAACAGCCCGTCACTGGCGATTGCTGCATTGATGCTGCCTTGGGGCAGGTCTCCCAGAAGCGCAGGATCGATATCATGCAGCGCAACATCAGCCTGCCAGATCAGCTCATCAACCCATCCCAATCTGCCCCGAACCTGCAGCAAACCGTCACCAAACTTTGTCTCCATGACCGTCAGATCAAGCCCTTCCCCGTCTCCCTGCAATTGCAGATTACCGCTCATGCTGATGTCTGGGTCGACTAATGTTCCAGTAAAAGTCGTGACCTTGACCTCATAGGCTAATGTCTCGTTCGACCAATTTCCTGTTGAGTGCAGCTCAGCATCAATTTTCAGTCCTATTTCTTCACTGAGAGATGAGAGATCAAGCTCGTTAATGCTGGCCGACGCGTCCCATGCAAGGGTATCCGAGACATCAATGGTTCCACTCATCCCTGCAGTGCTGCCATTATAGCTGAGCAGAGCTGAAACAATCTCCACCCGGCTCTGATCTCCTGAAATATCGATATCAACCTGGATCGGCGGCTGATCAGCGGCACTGTATTTACCCTGGACTGACCCGCGGTATTCAGCCGGACGTCCCGAAGTTATGAGATCAAGATCCACCTCGGCAGCAGGCCAGTCTGGAGAGATCGTCGTAAGCTCAATTGCCTGGGCGCTGCCAACCAGGTCCCAAGTGGCCTCACCCAACAGATTTTCGATTCGGCCAGATATCTGGATATCTGCAGGAGTGGTCATCGATAGAGCGACATCGGTATGGGCAAGGGTCCCATCAACGCGCACCCCACCCGTCATTTTGTTTAACTGCTGAAAATCCCCCCACCACGAGCC
>JBPCUV010000407.1:0-5895 GCA_051010975.1 Desulfocapsaceae bacterium | reverse complement strand
CAAATGGGGCAAGCTGCTCGATGCCGTCCTCGGGCATCATCTCACCATGTTCGAGATAGTAGGTACAGGAGAAGGGAAATTCGGTGAAGGTAAGATCGAAGTTATAGAGCTTGGACAGGGATTCAAGAGCCTTTACTCCTTCGGGTATCACTTCCCTGCCTATCCCGTCTCCCGGAATAAGAGCTATATTATATGCCATCGCGCAACTCCTTTTAAATGTATCTGGGATTCTTTACAATTATTGGAATCCTATTCAAGATCAAACTTCTTTAAGGAAGCCTTCCTACTAGAGAGCGACAAGATTTACCAGAAAACCTGCCGACACCGCCATAAACATAACTGATCCGATAAAGCCGATAAGCAGCGGCATCCTGAACATGCCTTTAAGCATGGCCATCTCCGGCAAACTGGCACCGGCGCCACCGATAATCAAGGCGATCACGGCGCCGAGACTCATACCTTTGGCCACCAGACTGGCAGCGATGGGTACCATGGTGCTGACCCTGAGATAGAGAGGTATGCCGACAACTGCTGAGACCGGAACCGCAAGCGGATTATCGGCTCCTGCCAGCCGCACCACCAACTCGGCAGGGAGAAATCCATGGATAACAGAGCCTATCGCCACTCCGAGGATGACGTATGGCAGCAGGCTTCTGAATTGACGCACCGCTTCGTTGAAGATCCTGCGCCATCTTCCCGGCTGCTCCTTATAGACGGGAATGGCAAAGGAAGGGGGCTGATCAGGACCGGACCCGGGCGCCTCAGCGCACGGCGCCACCGGCTGCAGCTGGACCATGAATTGTGTGTTTGAGGATCTGGCACCGGCTGCGGTGACTGGCTGGGACAACGGTGTACCGACTGCAGGCTGCGCTGCCTCTCCCTGCAGCACTTCCTGTTTAATAAACCTGGAGAAACCGGCTTTTTCCAGCACAAAACTTATTGCGATGGTCATGCCAATGGCAACGCCGGCGTAGACCAGAGTGACTTTCAATCCCAGCAGGGTGACGAATAGAGGGATGATAATCGGGTTGACCAGGGGCGAAGTGAACAAAAAGGCCATGGTCGGCCCAAAGCCTGCCCCGGCCCGCAGCAGGCCAATGGTAACCGGAATGGTCGAACAACTGCAGAACGGCGTCAGTCCGCCGAGGATTGAACCGACCATATACCCCCTGCCGTGACGGCCTGAGAGCCAGCGTTTCACCTTATCCTGGGGAAGAAATTCGTTGATGACCCCGACCAGGAAGCTGATCCCGATAAAGAGGATGGCAAGCTCTGCCATGGTCGTAACAAAAAAAATCAGAGTTTCACTCAAGTGAGGCTGCATCCGTTCCATGTCAACAATTTTCCTATATTTTGATCCGCTGGTCTGAGTCGTCTGTACTGAAATTCTGCTGAATTGAGCAGCATTCGGAAAGAAGGTATTCACCAAGTTCGCGAACAGCAGTCATCTGCGGCTCACAATGCAATATCCTGCTTTGTCTTCGTTGTTTGACCAGACCAACCCGAACAAGTCGCTGGATATGATGGGTCAGGGTCGATCCGGGAATTCCCAGACTGCTTTGAATTTTACCCACCGGTAGTCCCTGTTTGCCTGCCTTTACCAAGAGCCTGAAAATCGACAACCTGGTGATGTTTCCCAATTCGGCGCAGCGTCCGGCGGCATGTTCAAGATCCATCGAAGACCTCCGTAATCTTTATTATCGTTGCTCAGCGACACAATAGCGCGAGACCGAAAGGCTGTCAACCATATTTCTAGTATTATGGAATTATAGCGATAAACAATCTACCACAGTGGTTTCCTATGGATTATTGCGTTTTATACATGCTACTATATCGGCGCTTACCGTTAAGCAATATTCCCGGTAGAGCTGCGAGCATGAAAATTTGTGAGATTGAAGATTTTTCATTTTCGAATCGAGGAAGTCCAGAATATTCTAAACCCATATATAGTGGAGGGATTATGCCAATAGTAAACGCTAAGGAAATGCTTTTGAAAGCCACCGCTGAAAAATACGCAGTCGGTGCCTTCAACGTCTCCAACTTCATACAGATGAAAGCGGTGGTGCAGACAGCGATTGATCAGAATTCTCCCGTTATCATCCAGACCTCTGTAACTCCTTCTAAATTTCGTCAGGCCGATGTGTTTGCGGCCGTGTTTAAAACGCTGGCAGCCGAGGCACCGGTGCCGATATGTCTCCATGTCGATCACTGCAACGAGGTGGATTATTGTAAGACCTGCGCCGACGCCGGCTACACCAATGTTATGATTGACGCTTCCCACCACGAATTTGCTGAAAACATCCGCCAGACCAGAATGGTCAGCGATTATTGCCATGCCCGCGGCATCTCGGTTGAAGGTGAACTCGGTACCGTTTCCGGCGTTGAGGACCAGGTCGTGGTGGCAGAGGACGAAGCCCAGTTATGTGATCCCGAGATGGCCGTGGAATTTGTTGAAAAAACTCAGATAGATCTGCTCGCTCCTGCGATAGGTACTGCCCATGGCGTTTACAAAACAAAAACACCAAAACTAGATTTCGATCGGCTGGCGACGATTGCCGGAAAAATCAACGGTAACGGCCCCGCAACTCCGCTGGTGATTCACGGAGGAACGGGACTTGCTGAAGATACGGTAAAGAGACTGGTGGCACTGGGCGGATCGAAATTCAACGTTTCCACAGAGTTGAAACATCGCCTGCTCGACACCACCTATGATTATCTGTCTGCCAACCGGAGCGACTATAACCCCGGCAAACTCGACCTGGCTGTGCTTGAAGCCATAAGCGGCGTCATCAAGAAATGGATGGATCTGCTGGGCTCTGCGGGCAAGGCGTAATAACACCAGAACAGTTCCAGCGCCCCAGCAAAGATTACAACTGACAAGGATACCCACTATTTCATGCTGGCCTCTATTGAATATGGCTCCGGTACCCCGGTAATCCTGGTGCACGGTCTTCTCGGTTCGAAGATCAATATGGCTGGTGCAGCCAGGTCACTCGGCGATCGTTACCAGGCCATTGCTGTCGATCTGAGAAACCACGGTGAAAGCTTTCATCACAACTCGATGAACTACCGGATCATGGCCGCCGATATCGGAGGATTTATGGATGATAACGGGTTTGAAACCGCCTCGCTGGTCGGCCATTCGATGGGCGGCAAATGCGCCATGCAGTTTGCCCTCAGCTTTCCGGACCGGGTTGACAAGCTGGTGGTGGTCGATATTGCTCCGGGAGAGTATAAGGATTCCAGCTGGAACCGTTATCTCACTGCTATGCTCTCCATTGATCCTGCCAAAGTGAGCTCCAGAAGTGAAGCAGATGCATCCTTGAAAGAGAAAATTCCTTCAGGAATCTATCGTCAGTTTCTACTGAGTAATCTGGTCAATGATGAAGATGGTACGTATCGCTGGCGTCCAAACCTTTCCGCCATTTTGAGTGCCCAGGACGATATCGCTGCCCCGGTATCCGGTCCCTCATCTGAAATCAGCACCTTGTTTATCAGGGGATCTGAGTCGAAATACGTGAGGGACGAAGACCAGCAGGTGATTCAGGAATTATTCCCCAACTCGAACCTGACCACGGTTGCCGACTGCGGACATCTCGTACATATTGAGGCCCGGGACAAGTTCAATCAGCTACTGCTCGATTTTCTTTGATATGCTCCCGTCTAGCGATCCCGGAACACTACCAATCGAATAATACCTTGGTCCATAAGCTTTCCAGGCGCTGCGGCCCTGACTCCAACACCAGTTGCTCAAAAGAGTTTCTTGCCAGACGCCAGAGCATCCCAAGGCCATCTATCGAAAACTACGACAACTAAGACTTGTCTTTTGCTGTTCCGTTATAATAGTCAAAGTGGAGTAAGGGAACTGTAAGATGAGCGCACACCAGAGCTCTTTCCTGCAGGAACGCTCGAAAGAGGTTATTTCATCGAATCTTTCATGGTCCAATCACAAAATATGAAGAAAATTCCGTCTTATAACGGATTCGAACAGGGCCCCATTCGCCCGCCCAGCGAAGCCGAAAGCCTGCTGATCAGAATCACCCGCAACTGTCCGTGGAACCGCTGCACCTTCTGCCCGGTCTACAAAGATGCAAAATTCAGTCTGCGCCCGGTCGAACATGTAATCGAGGACATAGATACGGTGAAGTCCTATGTCGACGCAATCGTCGAGGCGCGAAGGTCCGGCGCTCGTTTTTACGGAGATTTCATTAAGGGCGGGGTGGAAGATGAGATGGCACTGCATGCTGCCTATCACTTCGTCGCCGGCGGAATGAAATCCATCTTCCTGCAGGACGGCAACAGCCTGATCATCAAACCTGATGAGATCATCACCATACTCCTTCATTTGCAGCAATCCTTCCCGATGGTTCAGCGGATCACTTCCTACGCGCGCTCCCACACCATCGCCCGGATCAGCGATGACAATCTCGAGAAAATGGCCAGAGCCGGGCTCAACCGTATTCATATCGGCATGGAATCAGGATCTGACAAGGTCCTGAAAATGGTCAAGAAAGGCGTGGACAAAGAGACTCAGATTCGCGCGGGCCAGAAGGTGAAGAAGGCTGGAATCGAACTCTCGGAGTATTTCATGCCCGGATTGGGAGGTGGTGCGCTGTCTCGTGAACACGCACTGGAATCGGCGGATGCGCTGAATAAGATCAATCCCGATTTCATTCGGCTGCGTTCCCTGGCACTGCCTGGAGCGGCGCCACTGACGGAGCAGTTCGAGGCGGGGGACTTTGATAAAATGGGTGAAGTCGCCACCGCCCGCGAACTGCTTCTGTTTCTTGAGTCGCTGCAGGGAATTACCAGCAGGGTGCGCAGCGACCATGTGCTCAATCTCTTTTCCGAGGTCAATGGCACCCTTCCCCATGATCAGGAGAGGATGAGCGAGCCGCTGCGCCGCTTTCTGGAACTGGACGCTAGGGAGCAGATGATATTCTGCATCGGCAGAAGAACACACCGGCTGAGCAAACTCGAAGACCTGAACAACCCGGAACTTCGTGACCCGGTGGAGCGGATGTGTGCAGAGCAGGGAGCCACCGTTGACAACATGGACCAGATCATAGAATCGATCATGCAACGCTTTATTTAGAAATAGTATGAAAAAAATTTTGATATTCTTCGCCCACCCGGCCATTTCTCGTTCAACGATGAATCGGGTCATGATAGATTCAGTAACAGATCTTGACGGGGTGACTGTTCACGATCTCTACCGCTGTTACCCTGATTTTTACATCGATGTCAGCTACGAGCAGCGCCTCTGTGAGGAGCACGACGTCATCATCTTCCAACATCCGTTCTACTGGTATTCAACCCCCGCCATCATAAAAGAATGGCTGGATCTCGTTCTCCAGCACGGCTGGGCCTATGGCTCTGAGGGCCGGGCGCTGGAAGGGAAACTTTATTTCCACGCCCTGACCGCCGGGGGAGACGACACGACCTATCACCGCCAGGGTGTAAACTTGTTTACCATCGGCGAACTGCTGGCCCCCTACCGGGCAACGGCCAATCTCTGCCGTCTGCAGTGGCTGCCGCCCTTCGCGGTGCTTGGCATACATCGAGGCTTGCCGGATGAGCAGATTCACGGCCATGCCAGGGACTATCGTAAGATCGTGACGGCTCTCAGAGATGATACTCTGGATATCGAGACCGTCAAAGACACCCCCTATCTCAACAGCGATTTGACCAGCGCCATCAGGCAGCCGTAACCATGGAACATTTTTTACTTCAACTTTTTATCTTTCTGACTGCTGCAGCAATCGCCGTTCCCGCAGCTAAAAAATTGGGTCTGGGGTCGGTTCTCGGTTATCTTATCGCCGGTATCATCATCGGTCCATATGCGCTGTCGCTCATCGGTGATATCGAAGAGGTCATGCATTTTACCGAGTTCGG
>JBPCUV010000406.1:0-2879 GCA_051010975.1 Desulfocapsaceae bacterium | reverse complement strand
TCCTTTATCCACGTCTGCAGGGATGAGGCGATCTTTTCCGCTTGCTTGGCGTTGGAGATATTGAACTTTGATTTGGGAATGTAATTTCCCTGACGCTTCTGGTAGCGTCGTATCGAATACATGTCCGGGCCGAATTCGCCGGTCGATCTGTTAAGGTTCTGATATCTGAACAAAATTGTTGTCCAGGCACCTTTGGAGAGGACGACTTTGTCCAGTTCTTTTACCAACTCAACGCCGTCTTCTTCATAACTGATCGTTAATTCGTCTACAGTGGCACTCATAGTTGCGGTCTTATTAGTTATTGTTTTTGCTGTTATAGTAACAGGCCTTTCTCTCCTGGGCCTGCGTTCTTCTACGGATTGCCTCCGGGGTTCCCGGATTATAAAATGGAACCGGAGTTGGTCGATTGTCATCGCCCAGAGCAACGAAGGTGAGATAGGCGGAGGCGATGTGGGTGACGATGCCGGTCAGTAGATCTTCGGCTTCGACCCTTACGCCGATCTCCATCGAGGTCCTTCCGGTGGCATTCAGCGATGCCTTCAGTATCAGCAAATTGCCGATATGCACAGGCTTATGAAAATCCAGTCGATCGATGGAGGCTGTAACTACGGTGGTCCGGGCATGCTTCATAGCCACCACACCGGCCGCATCGTCTATGTATTTCATGATATCGCCGCCATGAATGTGCCCGAACGGGTTGGCGTTGGTGGGCAGCATCATGTGCGACATCAGCACCTGGCATTGATAGGGAGAATCTGACATTATTCACCTTCAGGCTGCATGGTCGCTTTAGGCAGACCATGCAACCATAAAGAATAGAAAAGGTAAAGGGCAAAGGTGCTATTCGACCAATTCCGCCTCGACCACCTCGGATTCAGGGTTAGCGGTGGTGAAGACAATACCGTTGTTGTCAGCATCGACGAGAATCACCGCATCTTCTTCGAATCTGTTCTCCAAGAGTTCCATGGCCAGCGGGTCCTCTATATGTTTTCTAATGGCCCGTTTGAGTGGACGGGCACCGAAAAGTGGATCGTAGCCGACCGAAACAATATATTTTTTGGCGTTCTGGCTGAATCGCAGTTTTAGTTTTCGATCTTCCAGTCGCCGGGCCAGCCTCTCCAGCTGAATGGTAACGATACTGGACATATCCTCTCTGGTAAGGGACCGGAAGATAATGGTTTCATCAATCCGGTTCAGAAATTCGGGTTTGAACTGGTGATAGAGAAGTTCCTCTATCTGCTGCCTGATAGTGTCCTGATCAGTATTCTCTTCTGCCAGCTTCATAATCAGATCGCTGCCCAAATTGGAGGTCATTATCAGTATGGTGTTCTTGAAGTCCACCGTTCTGCCTTTTCCGTCGGTCATTCTGCCGTCGTCGAGGACCTGAAGGAGGACGCTGAAGACATCACCGTGAGCCTTCTCAATTTCGTCGAGCAGAATAACTGAGTATGGTCTGCGACGCACCGCTTCGGTGAGATACCCGCCTTCGTCGTAGCCGACATATCCAGGAGGAGCCCCGATCAGGCGTGCCACCGAGTGTTTCTCCATGAATTCCGACATGTCTATCCTGATCATTGCCTGATCACTGTCGAACAAAAAATCAGCCAGCGATCTGGCCAGTTCAGTCTTTCCTACCCCCGTAGGACCAAGAAAAATGAACGAACCCAATGGTCGGTCAGGATCCTGGAGTCCGGCTCTAGCCCTGCGGACGGCATTGGCCACTGCCACTATTGCCTCCTGCTGACCGATGACCCGACTCTTAAGCATAGCTTCCGCTTGCAGCAGTTTTTCCTTTTCTCCTTCGAGCAACTTGTCCACCGGGATTGAGGTCCACTTGGCCACTACCGCTGCCACGTCTTCACTGCTAACTTCTTCTTTGAGCATATGATGGCGGCCCTGGATCTCCTGGAGTCTCCGGTTTTCTTTATCAAGCTGCTGCTCCAAGGCCACAATGGTTCCATAGCGGAGTTCAGCGACTTTGCTCAAATCTCCTGTCCTTTCCGCCTGTTGTGCTTCAACCTGGGTTTTTTCAATATCCTCTTTAACTTTACGGATGCTGCCGATGGTGTCGCGTTCCAAGGTCCACTGGGCCTTCATGCCGTTAAGTCTATCGCCGAGATCGGCGAGTCTTTTCTGGACATCCTCGAGCCGTTCCTTTGAGGCCTTATCCTGTTCTTTTTTCAGTGCTTCCTGCTCAATTTCCAGTTTTATCCGCTGGCGGTCTAGCTCGTCGATCTCGGTTGGCATGGAATCGATTTCAATACGAAGTCTGGAGGCCGCCTCGTCGATAAGGTCAATTGCCTTGTCGGGAAGGAAACGGTCGGTGATGTAGCGATTGGAGAGCACCACTGCCGCCACGGTAGCCGCATCCTGAATCCGGACGCCATGATGAAGCTCGTATTTCTCCTTTATGCCTCGTAGGATGGCGATAGAATCCTCCTCGCTTGGTTCCTGAACGAGGACCGGCTGGAACCGCCTCTCGAGAGCACTGTCTTTTTCAATATACTTTCTGTATTCGTCGAGCGTGGTGGCACCGACACAATGCAGTTCACCTCTGGCCAATGCCGGTTTCAGCATGTTGGATGCGTCCATCGAACCCTCGGCTGCTCCTGCCCCGACCAGGGTGTGGATTTCGTCGATAAACAAAATGATTTCCCCACTTCGTTTCTCGATTTCTTTGAGCACCGCTTTCAAGCGGTCTTCGAATTCGCCGCGATATTTGGCTCCGGCAACCAGCGAGCCGAGATCAAGAGTGATAACCTGTCGGTCTTTTAGGGTTGCCGGGATGTCACCATTAACGATCCGCTGGGCGAGCCCCTCGACGATGGCGGTCTTACCGACACCTGGTTCGCCGATCAGGACCGGGTTGTTCTTGGTTC
>JBPCUV010000405.1:0-3393 GCA_051010975.1 Desulfocapsaceae bacterium | reverse complement strand
TCAGTCAAGATGAAATCCCACGAGATAAAGGATTTGCCATGAAAACAATCGTCGTCTTTATAACCGCAGTGGTAATTACAATCTCGTCGATTGCGTTTGCCGACGAACCGGTCCAGTTTAACATCGTAAATCTCAGGGTCGAACAATCCAGAGAGGTGGTCAATGATGTTATGGTGGTAATCATGCAGGCAGCAGCTCAGAAGAACAGCAGTAGTGAGGCGGCGCAGAGTGTAAACGAGATAATGGGCTGGGCCGACACAATCATCGCTTCCGACCAGAAGGTAAAACATAAGACCCTTAATTACCAGACCCGGCCAATCTACCAGAACAAGACCGTCACCGGCTGGACCGCTAGCCAGCAACTGCAGTTACAAAGCCACGACACCGAAGCCTTGACGAAAATGGCTGGTTCTCTTCAGCAGCAACTGCAGATCGTCTCCATGCGTTTTAAGGTCAGCCCTGAAAGGCGCTCTGGGGAACTCGAAACCTTGATTGTCGAGGCCCTGGAAGCATTCAGCACCAAAGCGGAGCTGGTCACCCGAACGATGAAGGCCAAGGATTATCGGCTCGTTAATGTGTCCATCGATGAAAACGGCGCCCCCATGCCCTATCGGGGAATGGTCCAGGCCGAGGCGATGGCCTCTCGGGCAGCTGCGCCCAGTGTGGAGGCAGGTGAATCAAAAATTCAGGTCAGTGTTGCCGGCTCCATTCAGCTCGTGTTCTGATCTTTCTTCTCAAGACAAAATCTACCCAACCGTTTCTGCCCGATCATTAATCATATTAATCAGCCGGGTATTTCACGAGTTGAGGCGGCCTGCCAGCCAAATAGGCTGGGGGAGGCTCGGGCGAGCCGCTAACCGCTGGCTTGCCTTATCTCCCTTGCAACCACTATGTGGTATGATTATCTAGATGTAGAGATGTCTTTACAGATTCACCCCTACCGAGGTTCTGATACTTGCATGCAGACAACAGTCATTGACCATAGTGAAGTCGCCTTATCAATTGAAAACCAGTTCGCCGATAAACTTCCGGGCGATCAGGATCTAGAAAATACAAGACGTCAGGTTACCGGCGCCTGCTATTCTTTCGTGGCACCCACTCCAGTTTCTGCACCCTCTCTGGTGGCCTATTCAAAAGAAGCCGCAGCCGAATTAGGACTCAGCGAAAAAGAGTGCCGCGCTCCCTGGTTCAAAGAGGTGTTTTCCGGCAACCGGGTTCTTGAAGACATGAAGCCCTATGCAATGTGCTATGGAGGTCACCAGTTCGGCAACTGGGCCGGCCAGCTCGGCGACGGCAGAGCAATAAATCTCGGCGAAATCGTCAACGCTGCCAACCAGCGCTGGACGCTTCAGCTCAAAGGGTCCGGACTCACACCTTACTCCCGTTCTGCCGACGGACTGGCAGTGCTGCGCTCATCATTGCGCGAATTCGTCTGCAGCGAGGCCATGTATCACCTGGGTATTCCCACAACCCGGGCACTCAGCCTGATACTGACCGGCGATCAAGTACTACGGGACATGTTTTACGACGGACATCCCAAAATGGAACCCGGGGCGGTGGTCTGCAGGACATCTCCATCTTTCATCAGGTTCGGCAATTTTGAGATTCTCGCAGCCCGAAAAGAGTACGACCTGCTTGAACAACTCATCCGCTTCACTATAAAAAATGATTTCCCGGAGATTCAGGCTTCCAGTGATATTGACAGCTACCTTCAGTGGTTTACAGAGGTGTGCCAACGGACGGCGCTGATGATTGTCCACTGGATGCGGGTCGGCTTCGTCCACGGGGTCATGAACAGCGACAATATGTCAGTGCTAGGCCTCACCATCGACTATGGTCCCTACGGCTGGCTTGAAGGCTATGATCCAACCTGGACACCCAACACCACCGATGCGCAGGGACGGCGATACTGTTATGGCAACCAGCCTTACATGGCCCAATGGAACCTTATGCAGCTTGCCAATACGATCTTTCCGTTGATCAAGGACGAAAAATTGCTCCAGGGGGCACTGGACAGCTACCGGTTGACATTTCAAACAGAGTGGCAGCAGACTTTGAGAGCCAAACTGGGACTGCATACCGATGAAAAACATGATGATCAACTGATCTCATCGCTGCTCGAACTGTTGACCAATACCGAGACGGACATGACGATTTTCTTCAGAAATCTGGCAAACCTAGATGTCTCTGAAAAAGATGGGGACAAGCTGCTCGATATCGTTTCAGAAGCCTTTTATGCTCCTGACGCAATCGACCGGGATCACCTCAACAATTTAAAAAGCTGGCTTCACCTCTACCGACTGAGATTGTTACGCAACGAGTTGGGCGATAGTGAACGCAAGCAAAAGATGAACCGTGTCAATCCAAAGTACGTGTTCAGGAATTATCTGGCCCAGCAGGCTATCGATAAAGTCGAAGAAGGTGACTATTCAGAGGTTGAGGAACTTCTTGATCTGTTCAGACACCCGTATGACGAGCAGCCCGAGCGCCACCATTACGCGGCCAAAAGGCCGGAATGGGCCCGCAACAAACCAGGCTGTTCCATGCTCTCCTGCAGCTCCTGACCAGGCTACTGCAGTTCTATACGCATCGTTCTATTTTTCGGGCAGCAATCATTCTCTGTAGATTAATCAAGTCCGGCAGCAGGAATGGATTGGTTGGGGCTGCGACGCTCGGCCTGATCGACTGCGCGCTGAAAAACCGACCGGATGTCGGCCGCTTTACGGCCTCGAGCGATCAGTATGCGTTTTAAGCGCTCCGCCGGGCCTTCACAATGCAGCCCCAACCAAACCATTCCTACCTGAACAGTGCTATACCATTCGTCTGCTCAAGGGGCAGAAAGCGGCGGAGTGTGCATTAGCATCAGGCCCCGGAGGCCGATGAATAAGGCCCGTAGGGTTGCACAGCAACCGGCTGCCACAGGCTGCGAAGCAGCCGTCATCCAGCCGGCCTCATCGGCCGGAGGATCAGGCCCGAGCGTAGCACATGGAGCCGCCTTCCTGCCTAGATGATGCAAAATTAACTGAAAACAGGAGGCAGTCTGTTGTTTTCCATTACTGTTAACCATGACCTACATAAGCAGCGCAACTGACAGTGAAATCAAAGAAAGCAGCGTTGAAACAACGATGGAAGCAGAGGCCAGTTCGGTGTCGCTGTTAAGTTGGGAGGAAAGGACATAGATCGTGGTCGAGGCGGGCAGGCAGAAAAATATCATACCGGTTTTAAAGGCAACCCCATCAATCTGGAACAGATAGTAGAAAAGAAAACCAAGAGAGGGAAAAATTGCCAGCTTCAAACAAGCCCCAAGAAGGGAGAGCGGCAAATACTTCTTTATCCCCTTAAACGAAAGCGCCCCGCCTATGGAAATAAGCGCCAGAGGCAGTGTCACCATTG
>JBPCUV010000404.1:0-8185 GCA_051010975.1 Desulfocapsaceae bacterium | reverse complement strand
AGGATTTGAAAATCCACAGAGAAGCCAGGATCAGCGCCAGAGTCAACCAGGTGAGAAACTTTCTGTTATCGATGTGATTGGTCATTGTTTCTCCTCTGTCTGAGTCAGATGGCATCTCGAGTGCGCTATAATCGATATCTCATTGGCCGTGTAACTTTGGGGTCACTACAGGGTAATTTGAAATTTCTTAATAATCAAATAGTTGTCAAAGTTTTATTGAAGACTGATTGAGCCCTGCAGGTTCGTCGCTTTCAAAATAGCGGTTATCATTTTACCCGAGATCGCCAAAGACTTTCTGGGTTTGATACAATAGTCCACTTTCTGGTCCTGGTCTTCTGAGAGCACATAGCCTGCAATACCGGTTCTGAAATTATAGGCAGCAAACTATAGCGAAACTTCACACTCGTGGTGGCAAAGACAGAAATTGCCTCCTTACGTTTTTTTGAGATGAGGGGACTCTCAAGTTTTTAACCTGGAGTCGAAAGAAAAGGTGTCGTTGCCCGTCTCGTGGAGTTCAGATTCCATATTCACCTTTGTCATCGTTTTCAATGCCTGCAGTTCAGCACTAATACTGCAGCCAGGCTAAAGCAATTTATTTTATCTGCAAGATCTGGGGCAGGAGTCACATTGCTTGAATTAGATTAGTTTCTATAATTATCCTGACGTCACCCAGGCTTGAGTTCTACGCTGTCGGATATACTGTATCGGGAGATTTATAAGCTTGCCGTATTATGTTACATCGTCAAACTAATCGTTTACTATGAGCATAGTTTTTAAATTATTCGCTGTACATCTGGTTGTTTTTCTACCAATTGTTGCGAACGGAGCAGGCGGTGTAGAGGAGGTCAACTGCGCTAATCATGAGTTCGTTACCATCGTTTCCTCAGACAGAGAGCCGTCCCATGTATGCGATGCTACGCAGAAGGCTATCGAATTTCTGGCCCACTATGATCTCCGACTGAAACGGCCGGTGACCATGGAGATAATCGAGACCAACATCAACAGCAGGGGATATATCGCGTTTGGCAGCTATGACCGGCAAACGGATAAGATCCAGCTGATGTCATTTAAGGCGATAATGGCCGGTCCGGCCCCTGAGATGTATGGTCAGCCCTTCGACCTGGAGCACTACCGGGGCGCCATTGCCCACGAAATAGCTCATAGTGTGTTCCACCACAATTCCAGCAACATTGAGGATCAATTGACCAATGCTTCCCAGGAATATCTGGCCCACGCGACTCAGTTGGGGGTGCTCAGCCCGCAGCGCCGAGAACAGATCATCGGCTTAAGCGATGTCGGTCCCTGGGAGCCCGGTGATTCGATCAGTGAGATCTACATGTCGCTCAACCCAACCGGGTTCGCGGTAAAGTCATATCTGCACCTGACCGACCTGGAAGATCCTCAGCCCTTTATAAAAATTCTGCTGAGGAACAACTGGTTCTATTTGTCGGTTCCGTAGCCGAAGTCAGAACAACAATTGGTCAGAGCACTGCAGAAGACGTAGATACATGATAAAGCTAAAAAATGCAGTTGATCAGCAACCAGCATATTCAGGCCAGGGTCGCTATGACAGGAGATAACTTCGTCGTCCCGGCTTTGACATTACCAAAAGATCCATGGGGAGTAATACAATGACAGCAAAACTCAGTTTCGACGAACAGGTCGAGCAACTCAAGAAGAAGGTCAGGGATCTTGATGATGACGCAGATTCAGCGCTGATCGAAGAGACGGCGCTGCGTCTTGAAAAGCTCAACTATGCGCCTCCGGTGATTATTTCAAATGATACATTTTTGAGGCTTACGAGAGAGTCGCTGTTGGAGGAGATCGATCGGATTCTGGCGCTGCCCGACGCTGAAGCTTGTGCACTGGCCCCAGATGAACCTTTAAAATGCCAGGATTTGCGGCTGCAATTCATCTCCGTACAGATTTTCTATTATGAAAAGCTGCTGCTGCTTCGCAGAGGAGACGTGGAAACCTGGGATGAAATAGATGAACTCTATGTGCACGACTGATACATCCCGGCCGCATTTTTAAGGTGTTTTAACGATAATTAAATGGAAGTCATTCTGAGAGTATTCTCTGATGGCGCCGGCAAAGTCGCTGGTTGGTTAATTTTCGCCGGACTCAGGTGATTGATTATAACATGTGGAGAGAATAATGACTGAGCAGCAGGCAGCAGACAACGATCGAAAGATGTCGAGCCTTTTCGAGCGTTATCTTACCGTTTGGGTCGGACTATGTATCGTCGGTGGAATTGTGCTCGGTAAGATTGCACCGGGCCTTGCGCGTTCGCTCGACTCGATGTCGATTTCGGTTAATGGTGCGCCGGTGGTGTCTATTCCGATCGCAGTCTGTCTCTTTTTCATGATGTATCCGATCATGGTGAAGATCGATTTCGGTAGTGTGGTGAAAGCCTCCAAAAGCGGCAAACCGGTGTTTCTGACGCTATTTCTCAACTGGTGCCTGAAGCCGTTCACCATGTATGTGATAGCGCTTCTTTTCCTCGGCTTCTTGTTTAAATCCTTTATCGGAGTAGAGGCCATCGACCTCGTCAAAATGCCGTTTGGCTTGGATCTGCCGGTTGGTGCCCAGCACGGAGCAGGAGTTGTAGTAATGCAGGAGGGAGTGAAGATGCTGCAGATTCCGCTGTGGCGAAGCTATTTTGCCGGCTGCATTCTGCTTGGCATTGCCCCCTGTACCGCCATGGTGTTGGTCTGGAGCTATCTGGCAAGGGGCAATGACGGCCTGACCCTGGTCATGGTGGCCATAAACTCTCTGACCATGCTGCTGCTCTACGGTGTGCTCGGTGGTTTTCTGCTAGGTATCGGCAAGCTGCCGATTCCTTGGCAGGCTCTGCTGCTGTCAGTATCAATCTATGTCGCATTGCCGCTGGTGACCGGTTATATCTCCCGAAAGCTGATCATCAATGTCAAAGGGGAGCAATGGTTTAAAGAAAAATTTCTCGGGGTACTTACCCCGGTGACTATCATGGCACTGCTGGTGACCCTGATCCTGCTCTTCAGCTTCAAAGGTGAGGTGATCACCTCTAAACCGATGACCATTTTCTGGATTGCGGTACCGCTGTTTATTCAGACCATCTTGATTTTTGCCATTGGCTACGGGGCGGCAAAAGCTCTCAAACTCAACTATGCAGATGCTGCCCCGGCGGCGATGATCGGCGCCTCAAATCATTTCGAGGTTGCCATTGCCACATCCGTCATGCTGTTTGGTCTTTCTTCCGGTGCAGCCCTCGCCACTGTGGTCGGAGTACTGATCGAAGTTCCGGTCATGCTGATGCTGGTGGAATTCTGCAAACGAACCCAGTCTTGGTTCGAGCTTTGATCCGTATCACAACACATTATCCGGAAAGAACGCATGAGCAAAAGCAAGACAATAAAAACATCGATTCTTTTCCTTTGCACCGGCAATTCTTGTCGCAGCCAGATGGCCGAAGGCTGGGCCAGACAGCTAAAAGCTGATACGATCGAAGCGTATTCAGCAGGCATAGAGAGGCAAGGACTCAATCCGTATGCGATCAGGGTGATGGCGGAGGCAGGAGTTGATATCGCCAAGCAGGAATCGACCACCATTGAAGAGTTGGGTTGCACCGATTTCGATTGGGTAATCACCCTCTGTGGACATGCCGATGAGACCTGCCCGACTTTCCCAGGCAAAAAGATCCACAAGGGATTTGACGACCCTCCGAAATTAGCCTCCGGGGCGAATTCGGACGAGGACAAACTTGTTCCTTATAGAAAGGTCAGGGATGAGATCAGGGACTACATCGAGACCTTGCCTCAGTCGCTGCCTTCCTGACCGGCAAGAATCTGCGTTATCCTCTTGAAAAAACCAGCTACTGCTTGTATGAATAGGCTCCCTCGGAGGAGTGCCGGAGCGGCTGAACGGGGCGGTCTCGAAAACCGTTGTGGGAGGTGACTTCCACCCAGGGTTCGAATCCCTGCTCCTCCGCCATCATTATTAATTCAGACCAAAAAACTCCATGGTGGCTTTTGCCTGTCCTCTCAGTGCTTCATAACCCCCCTGGATCTCGCATCCCTTGTTTGTCGCTGCTATAAGAAACGAAGTAACATCGGGTTTCATGATCATTTCGGTAACCAATTGGGCAGGATCGAGTAGCTCGGGATCGAGCGGGTAGGGATCGCTGGGGCTCATGCCAACTGGAGTGGCATTGGCCACAATATCAAATCCATGGGGATCGGGACGCCCCACTGCTATTTCAATTTCAGGGTAGTGATGGGCCACCCCAGCAGCAACAAATTCGGCCTTTTCAATTACGGTATCGTTTATCAGCAGACGGGCGACCCCTTCCTCTGCGAGTGCGTAGGCCATTGAGCTGCCAGCACCACCGGCACCGATCAAGAGTACCGACTTGCCTTTGGGTGATCGATTATTGGCCAGTAAACCGTTTACATAGCCAACCCCATCGAAAATGTCACCCACCCAGCGCCCGTCATCCTCACAGCGAATCGAATTCACCGCTCCGACCATCCGGGCCCGTGGAGATAATTCATCTACAGCACTCATGAATCCGGGTTTATGGGGGATGGTTGGAATTACACCGCCAAGATTTTTAAAGCTCCGAAGGCCTGAGATGGCTTTTTCAGCGTCTTTCTCTGAAAAGTGCAGCGGTATAAAGACGACGTCCAGCCCTTTGTCGGAAGAAAGCTTGTTGTAGAGCTCGGTCGACCTGACCTGTTTGATTGGATCTCCTGCCACCACATAGAAACGGGTTTCTCCAGTGATATTCATCGGGGCTGTCAATTCGTTCTTCATTCTAATTTGTTTGAATTTTATAGGGGATGGGATCTGTAATTGTCATATTGATACTATGAAAACCTATCACTGTCATACAAAACTCAAATAAATTAAAATCTATCGATATGAAGGCCAACAAATTCTGCGGGTAAATTGGCCTAGCAAGTTGTGTCATCAATCCACGAGCCTCCTATGACTGCGAGCAAAACAACTGCGTCTTCACCGATTACAATACTGGTTCAGCAGACCAGTGATTACTAGCAAAAGCACCAATAGAAAAATTCCTGCTTAAATCTGTTTAATTGATATAAAAGTTAATTCCGATTGAATAAATGTAGTTTCGGTTTATCATATAGATATGTCATAACCAGGTTTAGTAGCATAAAAAACGCTTATTCATGTAGTTAGGCTAAGTTGGTTCTTCCGTTTTCGAGGTCAAAACGATACACTACCACAATGCAGTATCAACGATTACACATACGCGTGCCGGTTGCCGGTGATGCGACTCTTAAGGTTGGCGATCACGTCAGAATTGCAGCCAGCGTCATCAACATCAGCGCCGGCGGTATCTGCATTACTGCACCCTCGCATGTACTCGGGGACACTGAATATCATATCGAGATCATTACTGAGGCTGAGGGAAAAATTCGTTTCTCGGGTTTCCCTGTTTATCAGACTGATTCAAGTGTTGGCATAAAAATTACTTCGATAGGCAGAGAAGATCTCAAAGCCATTTATCGCCTCGTCGAGGGGTTCCAGCTCACTGAAGAGTTCATCAAGCATATAGACAAACACGACATATTGAAAGACTGGCTGGTAGATGAGGCCGGCAACGATCTCTCGGTGACTTTCGATACCGGATCGACCAAAAACAAGTAGTCTCGACCACTGCTATAAATCTCACCGGCCAGTAGCTCTTAAGGCTGCACCCTCCGCACCTCGATCTGTAAAGACCATACAGCAGGTTTTGCTGCCCGCATTGACAGGTCAGAGGAGTACATTTATCGTTTCTGACAGGCCGCCCAAGTTAATTTCCTGCCCAATCGATGAACAGGTTTCAGGCGGTAACCATTACTACCAAAAGGTTTATCAACCAATTAGCCAAGGAGGTTCCAGATGGCCCATACATGTCAAAATTGTGGAGCGACGGCCGAGGACCCCGGACATTTGTGCAATCCTGTCCAAAGTACGCTGCATTGTGATTACTGCGGTGAACACAATGTCCCTGCCACTCACGTTTGTAAAGGAAAGCTTGCAGCTATGAAATACTCATGCAGTACGTGTGGCAGAGTCGCCGAGGCAGAAAACGAGCTTTGCAGTCCGTCGGAGATTCCTTAGAGGTAAGGGGGACTCGATCAATAGTATAATCTGTTGATTATCTCAGGCCCAACTGATCCTCAGTTGCGCAAAGCCCCGGAAGTTTATCCGGGGCTTTTTCTTTCGGGCAAATGGTGGGCTGTGAGATTATCTGGCTCTAGCTCCCAATACACCGCTCTCGACCTGACCATCATTTTTGACTATAGTGGCAGCCACGGCTGAGATCCTCGAGACAATTCCTTTAAACGGCCTGGCTAAAGTTTCGAAAATGGCTTCAGAGCGCAGTTTTCTAGCGTTTTGTTCCAACTGCCTGATTTCTTCAATGGATATTTGTGTTTTCATTTTAGCCTCTCTATCGATTATCGATAATTATTTTGCTTAGTGTTATGTCCCATCTCACTATTATTCGGGACTATTTCAGATTTTCCCAGTAACCGCCGAGAATTTTGTAATGACCTTTGAGCAGCAGGGAAGCGCGCTCCCGGCTTTTACTTCTGAAGGCATCCACGATCGGCGGGTGAAGCAGATAAATCTTCTCAAGCGGCATGGATGCTTTGAGCAGAGTGGCAATAACCTGGACCTGCATTTTAAGCGACTCCCACATGGAGAGCATGGTTTCGTTATCACAATAAGAAACGATTGCCCGATGAAACTGATTGTCGGCCTGGGTGAACATTCTGATGTTATTGTCTCTGGTGGCCGATTGCATCAGCATCAGTTGAGCGTCAAGCTCTTTTACCATATCACTGAGCGAATCACCGATTAGAGTTGTTGAATGTACTTCAAGTGCCTCACGCACCTGGTAAGCCTCTTCGATCTCACTCTGATTAAAGGTCTTGACCATTGCACCCACATGGGGGATGTGCTCGACGTAACCCAGCGTTTCCAGACAACGAATGGCTTCGCGTACTGGAGCTTGTGAGGTACCGAGTTCCTTGGCGACCTGGAGCTCTTTTATACGGTCACCGGGCGCAAGGTCACCGTCAATCATTCGATCAATAAGGATCGATTTGACCTGATCCTTGAGACTCTGGCGAACCACTTTTTTCTTCATCTGCACAACTCCTTTCGATTATCGATAATATGTGCACATGTATTTTTTTTGTCAAGTAATTAGTGCTTGATAATCGCAGATGAGACGAGATCTGACTTTTTGCAGTATCGGTTTGGTCAACGGCCAGAAAAATAAATAACCATCAGCAATACAAAGGCCACCGCAACGACCGCCCCCAGCCTGATCACACGCAACCGATTGTCGTCATGATCCTCGAGCCAGATAATCATACCCAGTACCATATTGGCAAGCAACAGGATAACTGCTACGGTTCTAAGCATAGCGCCAGAAAAGGCGAACGTACCCCTGTGAAGTTGAAAGTCCAGCAGGGTACGGCCTTAAAGAATTGCTGGTTTAGATGGAATCCTTAAGCGTTTTCCCCGGCTTAAACCTAACGCTGTTAGAGGCCTTGATCTTTATGGCTTCGCCGGTTTGGGGATTTCTTCCCTTGCGGGCTTTTCTACGGACCTTGGTGAACGTCCCAAAGCCTACCAGAGTGACTTTACCGTTCTTCTTCTTGAGTTCCTTGGTGATGTTACCAAGAAAGGAGTTTACTGCCTCAGCCGCGGCAGCTTTGGAAGTACCAGTGTCTTTGGCGATCTTTTCAACAAGTTCGGTTTTAGTCATGTGTTCTCTCCCTGGTTGTTATCCTGCCAGTCCGGTCAAACTTTCTGACAATCTGTTTGACCATTGCAAGCTATCCCTATCTCTCTACCCGGCTGGGAAGAAATGGGCAATGAAATAATTAGTATAGAAGAATTAAAGTGGCCGATCCTCTTTAGAAAGATTGGCAGGCAGTCTTCAGAGTGTTCAGTCAGGTGAGAAACGGTGTTAATCCGATAGCATTCTGAGATACGTGTTTTCTCGATCGCCAGGAGGTCTTGAAGAGTACTTTGTAACATCAGAAAAATGCCAATCTAACTACCTAAGTTAAAAGCAGTTTTATTTTCTTATCCGCCCGGCTTGACAAGGAAAAATGGGCTACTTATTGTGCGCACAGGTTTGAGTAGGCCGTCGATGGAACAATGTGGTTCTGCG
>JBPCUV010000403.1:0-2588 GCA_051010975.1 Desulfocapsaceae bacterium | reverse complement strand
ATCCCGATAGGGCCTGATAAGCTGATTTTGGGTGGGTACGATATGATCGACCGTAGAGACAGTGCGCTGCGGATATTTTACCGACAGGCCACGCTCTCTGAGTTCTTGGAACGCCTGGGGTGAGGTGACTTCATGAACCAGATGGAGTCCGATAAACAGCTGATCGCGGGTTTCTGAAAGCGATACAACCTTGTGCAGGTCCCAGACTTTATTGAACAGATTTTTTCCCATTTCCTACTCCTTTTTCAGGATCTTTCTTAGATTGATTACCCGGATGTTACGGATGAAGCGCCAGAGAACAGGTCTCTTGAACGCAGGGGTATTCTCATGCTTCAAACCGAGCAGAGAGTATAACCACAAAAAAAGAAAACGGGAAGACCCTCAAAGGTCTTCCCGTTCAGAAATCCGGTAGAAGAATCAGGAATCTACAATTTCCCTGCCTTCTCCAGTGCTTTTACCGATAATTTATAGGATACAACTATCAAAACAACCCATGAAACAATGAGAAACGGTACCATGTTAATCCTCCCGATCCGTTAGTAGGCTTTAGTATCGTTGATGTCTTCGGCGCCGATCTTCCTTCCGTCCATCAGATACCAGACATAGGCGATATAGGCCAGTACGAGCGGAATCACGAATGCCACGTAGGTCATCGCCGTCAGGGTGTAATGACTCGAGGAGGCATTGAAAATCGTCAGGCTTGACTGCAGATCGACCTTGGACGGATAGAAGGGAGTGTTGTTGAAACCAGCCGTGAAGAACACTGCCAATCCGACAAGCACCGTTCCCAGGCCGCCGAACCAGATACCTCTGAAGCCACCCAGAAAGCTGGTCAAAATGACTCCCCAGACGACTAGCACCAGGCCAGCCAGAAGCATTACCAGAACCGTCGGCATGGCCAGGAGATTGGCCAGATATTTACCAGAAACCAAACTGACAATCCCATTTTCATCGAAAGAAAATCCCTGCATCAACAGTAGACTGGCCAGTATGTAAAGCAAAAAAGGCAGTGCACAGACCAGGCTGACCAGGCAGAACTTGCGAAGCCGCATCTCCATTTCCGGGGCCAGGGCGAAATCAATATTGTTGATCAGATACATCGCACCCAAGACCCGGGCATTAAAGACCAGGAACAGTCCCAAAGACAGATTAAAAAGCGAGAAGGCCGCTTCGAGGCCACGCAACGGGTGGGCCCAAGTCACCTGATTGAATTGGTTCAGAGTGAAATTGGAGCCGGTAAAAAACGTACCGACCGCCGCCCCGATCAGCAGAATACCGACCGAGCCGTTTATGAACAGAAAAATCTCATACACTTTGGCCCCCAGCAGATTACTGGGTTTTTTCCGGAATTCATAGCTCACGGCCTGGACGATAAAGGTAAACAGAATAAGAATCCATACCCAGTACGCCCCACCGAAGCTGGTTGCATAGAACAGCGGAAAGGCAGCAAACAATGCCCCGCCAAAAAGAACCAGTGTGGTAAAGGTGAGTTCCCATTTGCGCCCCAGGGAATTGATCACCAATGATTTTTCAGTTTCATTCTTGGCAACCTGCCATAAAAGCGTCTGCCCCCCCTGAACAAAGGTCAGGAAAAGAAATAGTGAGCCGACGGTTGCCGCAATTATCCACCAGACCTGCTGCAGAACTGCAGTATCTAAGCTTCCTATCATTTATGCACCCTCCGGTCCTTTTTTAATCTGGTTGAGCATGATCTTGACTTCCGCCAGCAGCAGCAGGGTGAAAAGTATCGCAAACATCCAGAATGTCGTCATTACATTACCGACATCAAGGTTGCTTGTGGCCACACCGACCGGCAGCATATTCTGGATTGCCCAGGGCTGTCTGCCAACCTCGGCGACAACCCAGCCAGCCTGAGTGGCTATCATGGCCAGAAAGAATGACAGTACGCCAAAAGGCAGCAGCCAACGTTTCTGTTCGATGGTATCCTTTATGCCATAGACCAGATAGGCAAGGCAGATGAGTCCAAAAAAGACGGCCAGAAAGACCATGATATGAAACGAATAATAGGAGATCTGAACTGGCGGAACCCCATCTTCGGGTTTCTCCAGATAGCCGAACCCGAGAAAGTCCTGATTTTCTCTGAATTGAGCCAGTGAGAGCTCTGCGGCGGCGGTGTCGCCCGCTTTTTGGGCATCCTTGAAGGCCGATAAATCGGTGATTGCTTTTCTGCCACGTTCTATTTTTTTGTCATAACCGACGATATTCTCATCAGCGTTGCCGTAGACCAGGTCGTAAATCCCGGGAATAAAGGCGTCAAACTGTCGTTTACCAAGCAGAGACAGCCCTTTGGGAATAGCCACCTCGAACAGAAACGGATCCTGACCGTCGCCAAGGGTTTTATTCGGGTTCATGATACCAAAAGCTACCAGGTCCGCCCCGCGACTACCCTCGTAGAGCCCCTCGTAGGCCGCCAGTTTCATAGGCTGCACCTGAGCATTGTTGTAGGCCGATTCGTCACCGGTAAGTCCGGCATAGGCGAAAGAGATCAGGCCGAACACTGAGGCCACCAGAATGGAGCGTTTGGCCATTTCCACATGCCTGCGTTTTATCAGATAGTAGGAAGAAAC
>JBPCUV010000402.1:0-2645 GCA_051010975.1 Desulfocapsaceae bacterium | reverse complement strand
GTTTATTGGTTAGGTGGAGGTGTGGTCTATGGATGCTTTCAAAAAGCTCTTCATTCTAATAATTCCAATATTTTTGGTTGGTTGCGCCCAGAAGCTGCCCGAACATGAATCCGGATATGGGATGATCGCAATTCCCTACCATATCACAAACAGAACAAAGTTCTCTTTTCTAAATAGTTTTGAATGGATAAGCAGCTCCGATGATAGATTTTCAGTAAAAGTAGAATCCGGCACCTATAACAACGATGTTGCATTGTCAGACCCGATACCAGCAGGGTCATATACAGTCGATTTTCTTGTCATAAGAACAGGTGGTGATACTCAGGTTGAGACCATGAGATCCAAACAAATCATAAAGATAGAGTATCCATTTATTGTCGATATAGTCGATGGGGTAATTATGTTAGCTCCCTATATACTAAAAGCAGAACAATCAATTGAATCAGAGGCGATTTATATAAAACCTGCGATTCATGAATTTGATGATGAAGATGAAGCATTTTATTCTGACCGATTAAGAAAACGAGAAGGTTTTAGTCAGTGGAGAATTGAAATTCTTGGTGAAGGACGAGATATCACGGAAGCAGCAATTATTGATTAGACACGATACATCACCGAATCTCTTCTGGCATATATTAAAATTCCTGCAAATGGTGTTGCTGGCGCATCAGATTCAAGAAGAACAGGAAAACTCTTACTCCTAGCACTCAATTTCCTATCTATTCTCGGGGGGGGTGAGATCACCAAGAGGATAGGGCTGATGAAACTATTGCTCCATCACTCATATAAACTGGAGGTAATAACCGAGCTCTCTGATCAATCTTGATCTAACGTTTTTTCCTTTCGCCTCTTCTCTTCAAGCCACTTCTCTCGCTCTAGCTTTGCACGAGCAATGGCCTCTCTGTCCCTCTTATTTAGTTCCTCTATTTCGGCTACTAAATGCTCATGCAGCTTGTTTTCATCAATCCTATTCATCGTTCTTGTCGGTTACTATGTGGAAAGGTGGTGGTCTGTAAGAAAAAATCTATGAAATGATATGTCCATCACATCAAATTGGCAAGCAAATATTAAAATATTACACTGTTATTTCAACATACTACGTCGTAGAACAACCCTGAATTACCTTTACTTTGGCTCTCAAGGGGAGTAGTTAATTGACTGCCGAATTTACGCGAGAACCAGAAAGTACAAATAAACTACCCCGCAGCAAGCAGCGGGGTATTGGAAAACATTTAGAACAACGTTAATTGCTTGTGACTTACTTCTTCTTTATGCAACTGATTATATTCTTCGGTATCGCCATGCTTCTGTATATAGGCTCGTATTACGTCCTCATTTGCATGTTCACCTACCGTCGATACAAAATACCCATCTGTCCAGAACTCGCCTCCCCACAACTGCTTCTTTACTTCTGGAACTCTGGAAAATATCTCACGCGCCGTTATGCTCTTCAATTTTCTCACTATGTGGGGCGCACTATACGAGGGCACCGATTGGATGAGAAAGTGGACATGATCTCCATCTGTTCCTATCTCCAAAAATCTCATCTCAAATCGTTTCGATATCTCTTCACATACGTCGCGCAACACGTGGTCTACTTCATCACTGATTACCAGTCTTCGGTATTTCGCCACGCATACAAAATGATACATCAATATCGAAACGTTATGACTCTTGCGAATAAGCTCTGCCATGAGCTTATTCGTACTACAACTACTAACACGCCGCAAGCGGCGGGGTATTAGACCCTAGGCTGCGCAATAAACGGGAGAAATAGGAGAAAATGGGAGGGCCGAGGGAGTCAGCCCTCCCTGAGCTAGAAAACGGTTGATATGGCAACACTATTTCTAGCTGATTATTATCGAATATCAGCCTCAACCACAAATGGTTAGAGATATTCAAAGGCAGAACTTTATGCTGCTAGAGTGGCTCTACCTTTTGATACAGTCCTGAATGATTTTCTTTTTTGACCTGCTACTGGTCGAAATACCTCAAGCACAGAGAATAATATCCCTACACAGCTTATGCATAATGGAATGATAATGAAGAGGGTAACAGGAAGAAACCACAGGGCCACAACGATTTGATTCCAGACGTCCATGTCAATACCTCTCGGTTTTTACAATCAGAAGAGTCCCGAGAAAATAACTTGTCAAGCAGTGGATACCAACCAAGTCCATAGGATAATTATCGCCCTCATGAAATTGTAAAGTCAAGCAACAGAAAAGTGTATTTTTACAATCCAAACAATATCAGTCCCTTATTAGGTGCAATGAATATGATAACAGATATCAATATGTTATAACCATTGATGGGGCTATTTCCCATCATTCTACTTGCAAGTAGCTAGGATACTTCAACCATTTTAGTAGCAACAGATGATTCAAATCGAGACAGATTTTATCTTCTGTGATTTTCCGTTTAATAATCATTACAGCATTTCAGAAAACACTATTAGAGGCTTTTCAAGACAAGGTCATTTCAGTCTGCGGTTTTGGCTAGTAGAGATTCTTTCTGATATGTCTGCTTATCTACGATCTGAAACGGGTAAAACATTCGCTTAATAGAAATTGAAGATGTGCGATGGAAAGCTCTGCTATTTAGATGGTAACGCTCCCTTGGTACCGAGGATTCCTACGGAATCC
>JBPCUV010000401.1:0-3005 GCA_051010975.1 Desulfocapsaceae bacterium | reverse complement strand
CAACCGAACGTACCATGACTCAATTTCTACCCCTAATTATAAGCACCTTTTGTGTCCTGGTATCAGCACTGCCGACCAACGGTGACGAACTCAACTTGGAACTTCCAGGCAGTGTCACCTCGGTGGCCGCCTACCACCGATCCTTTGCCCGACTCCAAGATATGCTCGACAACAGAGCAATGGAACTGGGGGCACCAATATTTATCCGAATTTTCAAACGTTCAAGTGAACTGGAGGTCTGGCTGCGAAAACGAGGCGGACGATTCGAGCTGTTCAAAACCTACATCATCTGTCGTTATTCAGGGGATCTCGGACCCAAATTAAAAGTTGGTGACAAACAGGCCCCAGAAGGTTTCTACACCGTCAGCGCCGGGCAAATGAATCCATGGAGCAAGAACCACCTCTCATTCAACCTCGGTTATCCCAACGATTATGATCAGACCCACTATCGCAGCGGTTCAGCTTTGATGGTGCACGGAGGCTGTGTCTCTATCGGCTGTTATGCCATGACCGATTACTACATGGATGAAATCTACACCCTGGCCGACGCAGCACTTGCACGAGGGCAGGCGGAGTTTCAAGTTCATATTTTTCCTTTCAGGTTGACCTCCACCAATTTGAGTTATTACCGTAGTTCTCGCTGGTCTACCTTTTGGTCAAATCTGAAACAGGGCTACGAACTGTTCGAGAGATATCGGCTGCCGCCAAGAGTTGAGGTCGTCAACCAACGCTACGTGTTCAGCCATCAATACGATAACTCGATTTCTCAGATTAGCTTCTAGAGTTCATTTGTTCATCAGTCCTTGGCGATCCAGGATGGTTATCGAGCGACCTTCTACCTGGATCAACCCCTCTTCGCTCATCCGGGCAAATATCCTCGACAAGGTCTCGGGGATTGTACCCAGAAGACTCGCCAGCTGTCCTTTCGATACGGATAGCTTAACAACACTGTCATTGTCCTGTTCTTTGGCAATATAGAGCAGATAGCCTGCCAGCCTGGCGGGAACTTCTTTGAGCGACAGATTTTCTATCTGAGTAGCAAACTGTCTCAATCGTCTGGACAGGACAGCCAGCATATTAAGCGCGATCGAGGGATTATTCTCGATCAGGGTGACAAAATCCTTTCTTGGGAAAAACAGTGTAGAGCTTTTAATGAGGGCTTCTGCACTCGCAGGAAACGGCTGTTTACTGAAAACCGGTACTTCCCCAACCGGTTCACCCGGTCCGAAAATATGCAGAATGTGCTCTTTGCCCATGGGGTTCATCTTGAACACCTTGATCTGCCCACTGCTGACAATGTAGAAACCGTCAGCTTCGTCGCCTTCGAAAAAAATTGTTTCCCCTTTTCCGAACTTCTTCTCAAAAATCAACATGGAAACCTTTTCAATTTCCGCAGCTGACAGACCTTCGAAAAGCGAGGTTGATTTGATAATCTCTTCTTTTTTCATCTCTATCATGAGGGCTATATATTATAATTATTGCATCGGTATTAGCCACACACTGTCCGTCTGCACGATTAGGGTGGCTGAGTGATTGGTGGTCTGCTAATTGTAGTCTCAACAGACCTGGTTAAGAAATATAACTATGACAGATCACAGAAAAATAATCCATATCGATATGGATGCCTTTTATGCGTCGGTCGAACAATTGGATGACCCTGAGCTTGCCGGGAAACCGGTAATTGTTGGAGGCAGACCAGACTCCCGTGGGGTTGTCGCCGCCTGTTCATACGAAGCACGCAGGTTCGGGATCAGGTCTGCCATGCCATGCGCCCATGCCTATAGACGATGTCCTGAGGCAATTTTTGTAAAGCCGCGGATGAGTCGCTATAAAGATATATCGAATCAGATCATGGAAATCTTCGCCAGATATACCGAACTGGTTGAACCAATGTCACTTGATGAAGCCTATCTTGATGTCACTTCGAACAAGCAGAGTCAGCCCTCCGCCACCCTGCTTGCCCGCGAGATCTGCAAAGCGATCCACGATGAGACCGGACTGACCGCTTCGGCAGGAGTATCATGCAACAAGTTCGTGGCCAAAATCGCCTCGGATCTCAACAAGCCCAACGGGGTCAGTGTGATAGAGCCTGATCAGGTAAAAATTTTTCTGGGCACACTGCCGATCGGCAAATTTCACGGTATAGGCAAAGTTACCGAGCGCAAGATGGTGCAACTCAATATCAGGACTGGAGCTGACCTGCGCCGCTGTTCCAGAGCTGAACTCGGTGAGTATTTCGGCAAAAACGGTGATTTTTTTTTACCATATCGTCCGTGGCACAGACATACGGCCGGTCCAGACCTCTCGCCTCCGCAAGTCCGTGGGCAGCGAACGAACATTGAAAGAAGATACTGCTGACATGACTCAGATAGCAAAACTTCTCGAGTCACTGGTCGTTAAAGTGGCAGCTGTTCTTGAGAGCAAAGATATTTTAGCTAAAACCATCACACTGAAGATTAGATACAGTGATTTCAAAACTATAACCAGATCTGTTTCCTGCAAAAATGAAATTTGTTCCAGCCTGGAAATACTCTCCTACCTCCCAGAGCTTTTAGATAAATCAGAAGCTGGTTCACGACCAATCCGACTACTGGGAGTATCTGTATCCAATCTTAAGCCCAGATCACAACAAAAACCCAGACAATTGAACCTGCCTTTTTAATTCTCTCAGAAGTCCTTGTCCATCCACCTCATTTACAGGCCTGCTGATCGTTGCTATTGTCTGAGCCTGACAAGTTTTTATACTCTTATTTTAACCACACACCCAGCGAGTAGATCATGACAACCCTGTTCCGGTTGATTGCAGGTTTTTTTAAGGCAATAGGCCATTTTCTTTCGTTTCTTAGATCATTGATTTTCAACCTTCTCTTTCTGGTGGTGGTTGTGGTAATTATCTACGCCCTCTGGGGAACAGAAGAAACTTTCTTAAAAGAAGAAACTATTCTGAAACTGAGCATAATCGGTAATATCGTTGAACAGCCGAGCCAGCGAGATCCTTTCAGCGG
>JBPCUV010000400.1:0-9591 GCA_051010975.1 Desulfocapsaceae bacterium | reverse complement strand
GAAACGGGGACCGTTTCCCGTCCTCGGTCAGATGAATATCCCGGCCGATCGACCACTCTCTTCCCCTGGGGTTCTTCTCCACTTCTCCACCGGCTGCAACCGCAGCCATCTGAATACCCCAGCAGCTCCCATAGGAAGGGGTGCCATATTCATAGACGGCTTTGGCAAACGCTATTTGCTTGGTAACTCGCTCGTCATCGAGGTGAAAGATGGTCAGGTCCGAGCCGGTCCAGATGATGCCATCAAAGTGCTCAATGGAGTGTCCAGCCGGCAGGATATCCCCGGAATCTGCAGCAAAGCAGAGTGTGACCCGGACAGAAGGAATGTATCTATTTAGAAAATCGATAAAGAAATTGTGTGGATGGCCAACCCCGGAAAGATCGAAGTTATCCCTGCTTGCTTTGGGATAGCCATTTATGACACAGATAGAAATCTGCTGCTTGGTAGTGATCATGAACTGTTCACCTAAGCTCTGAGTGGTTAAAGGGTACCCTAAAGATCTAAATCCTTTAAGATCTGTGGATAATCGGTAATCAGTTTACCCACTCCTGCCTTGCGGAAGCGTATCATCTCGTTGGGATCATTTACCGTGAAAAGGTTGACCCTGCATCCTCGTGCCAGCGCTTCTTGAATCTGCTCTTCATCGGTGTAGGCCGAATTGGCGTTGTATATCTTAAATTCGTAATCTCCCCAGTCTTGCTTACCGGAATAGGGAATACCGATTAAGGCGTTGATTTCCAGATCAGAATTCAAGCTTTGAATTTTTCTCAGGTAGTTGAACTTAAAAGAAGAAATCGACAGGCTTGTTAATGGCATTTCAATTCGTTCAAGCAGCTGCAGCACACGTTCAACAACAGGGAAATTATGGTGAGGTGGCGGCAATGCTTTAAGTTCCAGGTTGATGTACCAGTTCTTAGTCTTTACGAAGAGCAGAACTTCTTCAAGCAAAGGGATCTGAATCCCCCGTATAGCCGACTGTTCCGAGAGCGATACATTGTCATTTGCAATCTCTCCCAACGGGTCTGACTCAATAAACCAGGTGCCGGCGTCGAGACTGCGCAATTCCTTTAGAGTAAAAGTTGTAATCGGCTGATCTGCCCTGTCCGGGAACTTCTCATCCACATCAGTGGTACGGGTAAGCAAATCGTCATGAAAGAGAATCAACTCGCCATCGACAGAAACCGATACATCGACCTCAACACCGTGAGCTCCGACCTGCCAGGCTTTTTCGATAGCTGTCATGGTGTTTTCAGGAGCCAGGCTGCGGGCGCCGCGATGAGCGATATTGTATAGTGAAGAGGGAGGCGCTTTGGAGGAAATTGTGGTCACGGTCATTACCAGTTCGGAAGGGCCTGCACTATTTCAGTTAAGTCATCTTTAATATTCTAAGATGACAACAAAAATAAGACTATGCTACATTAGTTGATGTGTCAATATTGGGTTCGCAATAATCTTCAAAATTATTCACATAGGAGAAGACATGAAACTGTCAGGAAAGGTTGCGCTGATCACCGGGGCGGCAAGCGGTATCGGCAGGGAGACGGCCCTGCTTTTTGCCAGCGAGGGTGCCTCTGTGGTCGTCTGTGATATCGACGATCCGGCCGGTGCTGAAACGGTCACAATGATAGAGCAAAATGGAGGCCGTGCGCTCTACGTCCACAGCGATGTCTCGAAAGCCGGGGACTGCCGCAGAATGGTCGAACAGGCCGAATCTGAGTTTGGTGCTCTGCATATACTTTTCAATAACGCCGGTATTATGGACAGCCGTGATGACAATGCCGAGGTGACCGAGGAAGATGTCTGGGATCTGACCATGAATATCAATCTCAAAGGGGTCTTTCTTGGCTGCAAGTATGGTATACCGGCACTCAAGCGGGCCGGTGGAGGATCCATCATCAATACAGCCTCCTTCGTTGCCCTGCTCGGTGCGGCGACACCACAGATAGCTTACACTGCTTCCAAGGGAGGGGTGTTGTCCATGACGAGGGAACTGGCGGTGATCCATGCCCGGGAAAATATCAGAGTTAACGCACTCTGCCCCGGACCGCTGAGAACGGAGCTTTTAATGAAGTTTCTCGATAGTGAGGAAAAACGCCAGCGGCGGCTGGTCCACATTCCCGCCGGTCGATTCGGAGAAGCAGCTGAAATGGCCAAGGCCGCCCTTTTCCTGGTCAGTGATGATGCTTCCTATGTTACCGGTACGGAATTTGTGGTAGATGGGGGGATTACCGCTGCCTACGTAACTCCGGAATGAGAGAGTCGTTGAACTTTGGGCAAGAGTTTAGGAGGATTTGCCTCAGGAGATGAACTTGTGCTATGCCTAAACTGATTAATGTAAAACCCGTGGTTGCCGGTATCGGCGAGGTCCTTTGGGATGTGATGGGAGATGACGAGACTCTAGGGGGCGCTCCGGTTAATTTTGCCTACCAAGCCGGTCAATTGGGGGCTGAGGCTCTGGCCATTTCCAGTATCGGTGATGACCAGCGGGGTGAAAGGGCGGTGAGCACTCTGGCTGAGCGTGGGGTTGCCACTGCTCACCTTACCACAATCGAAGGCGTTGAGACGGGCTATGTGCAGGCCAGTGTTGATGCAGAAGGTGTGGCGAGCTATGTCTTTCCCGATGACGTGGCCTGGGATCGAATCCGTATCGATCCCCTGACCATGGTTTTGGCTTCTCACCTTGACGCGATCTCTTTTGGCAGTCTGGCGCAGCGAACAGTCCACTCCCGCTCAATTATACACCGCTTTCTAGAGTCACTGCACCCCGGCGCCCTGAAGGTTTTCGATCTCAATATTCGTCAGAGCTATTATTCCGTTGAGATAATTAGGGCTTCTCTAGAGCAGGCAGATGTCTTGAAACTCAATGAGGAAGAGATCATATTGCTGGCCCGACTGGAAGATCTCAAAGGCTCAATTGATGAACAATTGCGCCTGCTGGTGGAACGCTATCGATTATCCCTGGCGGTGCTGACCCGGGGAGGCAGCGGCAGCCTGTTGGTCTCCAATGCTGACATTTCCGATCATCCGGGATATCAGGCTGAAGTGGTTGATACCATAGGTGCAGGCGACAGTTTTACTGCGGTCACTACGATTGGAATCCTGAAAGGCTACTCTCTGGACTCGATCAATGAACATGCCAACCGGGTTGCCGCCCATGTCTGCAGCAGCAGAGGGGCGATGGTACCGCTGCCGGAGAAACTTCGGAATTTCTAAACAGTTCTGGAAAGGGGATCTCTAATGATTTATCTTGCTGTTGCTGGTAAACTGAACACAACGGTCCGATCTAACGTATGAACGCGGTAAACAGGTGTACACCATGAGACACAGAAATAAGAGAAGCCAAAACGAGGGTGGGAAAGGAAGGCTGAAAACCCAGAGAACGCTGGTAATAGCCTCGCTCTGTCTCGGCTTGTTTCTTTTTGGTCCCCATTATCAATCCGAGGATGGTATCTCGATTACTCCGGATCCGCTTCTGGCGCAAACTGACGATACTCCCAGCGAACAGGATATAGCCGACTTTGCCTCCGAGTATGACAAAGATGGTGATGGTGAGATAGACGAGCCCGAAGGTGATGAAGAAGCGGACGAGGCCGATGACCCGGAGCAGGATGAGGCAGATGAAGCAGATGAAGCGGATGAAGCAGATGAAGCAGATGAAGCAGATGATGCGGACGATGGATTCGATGGGGACGACGCAGATGAGAGCGACGACCAGGACCGCGAGAACCAGTACGATGATGATGACGATGGCGAAGAAAGCGAGGATGAAGAGAGTGAAGACACCGCCCATTCAGGGAAGAATAGAGATGATATAGATGGTGAGGCGAGCCCGGAATACAGGTTGTCAGGGTATGACCGATACAGCGTGGAAGGCAGGCTCCGCCGCCTGGGCTCAAGTGGTGAATTGACACCGCTGATCGAGCGGGAAGAAAGAATACTTCTTGAAAATTGAACGGGTTATTTTGGCTCCATCATTGATGAAGTCTCGGGTGAAATTATGAGAGTTTCAAGCCTTACCGGTGGTTTCTATATAAAGATGAAAGTACTTGTCCCTGTCCTACTTCTGGTCCTGCTTTTCTTTACTGAATTTTCTGGAGCTGCAGAAATGGGCAATACCCTGGGGCTGAAAACGACACCGATGCCAAAATATCAGGCCGGCACCACCTATGTGTATTCCGATGGCTCGTGGGAAACGGTTATCAAAGTAGGTTCGGACGGCATTACCTGGAGAAATCACCGCGGGTCCATTTCCACCGGGTCACCTGATTTTATTCACAAACGCTTTAAGTGGCAGACAAAGAATAGATACGGCTATAGAGAATTCAAACAGACTACCTTTATAATGAGCCCCCCGACCCCTCCAATCTGGCCGCTCAAGGTAGGCAATAAAACCCGATTCGATGAAAATGGACGCTGGTTCGATGAACTGGGAGTAGAGCACCGTTATGACAGTTTCTGGAGTTGTGAAGTAGTAGGGACTGAAAGTGTGCGTGTCGGTGCCGGTGACTTCGATACCTGGAAGATTACCTGCAAGAGATACCCGGATAAGTTCAGGGCCACCAGCAAGACACGGGAATATCGAACCTGGTATTACGCACCGACCATCAACCACTGGGTTGTTGAAGATCGTGATTATAACGGCTACCGGGAAAATCGGAGCAAAGAACTGGTCGCCGTGCTGCCGGACCTGCAGACGTTCACTGCTGATGAGAACGACATTCTCTCCATCCAGAAACAGTTTCAGAATGCTCTTGAAGCCAATCAGATCGGGGACACCAATGTTTGGGAAAATTTCGACCAGCGACTGGTAATCGGCGTGACCCCTGTAAAATCTTTCAAACACCCCAATGGTGGCATTTGCAGACAATACCTTCAGGTGCTGGCCAAAGAAGGGCTGCCCTATGAATTTCCAGGTATTGCCTGCAGGAACGAGAAGGGCCGCTGGACCATTCCACGCAGGTAGGAGGTACGCCTCGCCTCCCATCTCCGAAGCAACTGCTTAATATTAAGAGCATGCTTTGCTTGTCCTACAACGCAGTATATCTTTGGAATTATTTGTGTTTTTCCCTAACCATCCGGTATCTGAAGTGATTTACCGTCCACTCCCGCCAGCGTCGGAAACTTCTTAGTTATTTCAAGCTTATTTCATTTGACAGGCTGTGTATTTTGGGTATATGTGATTAATCTGCGGCTTAAATAGCTGCGAATTGACACTCTTGTACCATGTTCCATAAAGCACCTGACAAATGGAGGAAAAGTTATGAAGAATGGTGAAAAGCTTATCATAGTAGGCTGCAGCGGGGCTGGTGGTCCGGCTGCGATGATGGCCAAAAAACTGATGCCTGGAGTAGATGTTACAGTAATCAGAAAAGAAGAGTTCTTTATCGTCAGGTGAGCCCTGCCGCATGTGACGGCCGGTCTGGTCGCTGACAAGTCGATTGTGGTTCCCGATACGATGCTTGAGTCCGGCGGCATCAATGTGGTCCGGGATGAGGTGGTACGGATTGATCCGAAAGATAAAAAGGTGAAGAGCAGGGAGGGCCGGGAGTTTAGCTACGACAAATTGTTTCTGGCGACCGGCTCTCGTGCCTTTCTGCCCCCGATCGAGGGCGCTGAACTGCAGGGAGTAATGACCCTCAGGGGGTTGCCCGACGCGGCCAGAATCAAAAACTATCTGGCCGAAAACAGGGGAAGAAGAATTGTCTTTATCGGGGCCGGTTTCATCAGTATGGAGATCGCTTCGCTTCTGGCAGATGCAGAACCAGAGTACGACATATCAGTAATCGAGTTGCTGGACCGACCGCTGCCGCTAATGCTTGATAAGGATATGGCAGAATTCGTCCGGAGCTACCTTGAAGAAAATGGATTGAAAGTACTTACCGGCAAAAAAGTTGATAAGATTATCGGCCAGAACGGCAAGGTTACCGGTGTCTGCCTCGACAGCGGCGAGAAGATCGAAGCCGATGTGGTGTTCATGAATGTCGGTGTGCGCCCCAATGTCGAACTCGCAGAGCAGATCGGATTGGAGATGGGCCGCTTCGGCGTCAGGGTAAACGAGTTCCAGGAGACATCAAATCCTGATATTCTCGCCGGTGGCGACTGTGTGGAGAAATTCAGCTTTATCACCGGGAAGCCGACCGCCGGTCAACTCAGAGGCCCAGCCGTCATACAGGGGCGTCTCGCGGCCAAGAGGCTGGCTGGCTATGATATCTCGTTTCCGGGGGTGCTTGATGCAGGTGGCTGCAAGATGTTTGACATGACTGTTACCGCCACCGGTTTTACCGAGGAAAAAGCTTCCCATGAGGGGTTCGATACCATCAGCGCAGTGGTTGACTCCAGAAGCAGACACAATATGATTCCCGGAGTCAAGCCCTGGAAGATCAAGCTGGTATTTGACCGCTCCACCAGCAGGCTGATCGGTGGGCAGATTGTCAGCCATGCGGTAGCCCCGGCCCGGGAGATCGATGCGATCAGTGCCTTTATACTCGGAGGTAAAACGATTCGCGATCTGACCACTTTTACCTCGGCCTGTAACCCTGATATAAGCTCTGAGCCAAGTGCCGAGCCGATCACCATTGCGGCTGAACAGGCGCTGCAGAAATTGAGGGTGGCTCAATCCACCGGCTAGAATCTTTCCCTCAGGCCGTTTAGATAAAGATCCATCAGGACCCGGACGTCATCCTCGATACCGTTCGGGGGCGTTGAACCGACGCGGTGCATCATCAGGCTCAATATGGCATCGAGATACATCCTGCCAACCCGATGATGATCGACCGCTCTGATAGTGCCGGTGTTACTTGCCTGTTCAAGGGTGGCCGCAAATAATTCGACCACCCTTGGGTACCAGTTTTGATCACTTATGCCACAACCGATACAGACACCGCCACTACCTTTGAGGTCTCGAAACGATGTTTCATATTCAGCCAGATGCTTCATCGAGGCGGTGGCATAGAGGGCCAATTTGGCAATGGGGACTTGGTCAGCTGACGCTATCTCCCGAAATTGTAATTCCAGCTCATCGAATTTACAGTTTTTCAAATAGTCCGAGTAGGTCATGCCGTTGCGCCCCTGGAAAAGCGTTGAGTGATGTTTTGATAAGCTGTTGACTGTATAATCATTATTCCAGCAAAATCCCGGCATCCTTGGCCACGTCGGCAATATGATTGACAAAAAGAGCAGCGAATTCATCGTTGCTTCCGAGACCTTCGAGTTTCGTATCCACCGTGTACCCTTCTGCGGTCAGAACAGACTTCCATGAGTCAACTTCAGGTCCTGCCATATCATTGGTGGCGTGGTCACCGGCAACAATCATGAAAGGTTTCAAGATGATCTTTTTGCTCTCAACGTGTTTCAGCCGGGCCGTCAGGTCGTCAAGTGTCGGGGCTCCTTCAACGACGCCGATATAGGTTCTTGTATCGGGATACATTTCCCGCATCTTTTTCTCGGTTTCGGCGTAAATACCTGTTGACCAGTGTTCATTTCCATGGCCCATATACATAAGTGACGCCCCAACTTTTCTGGCCTCCTCGGCATCTTTTGCCAGTGTTTTACAGACTGCCTCCACGTCATCATGGTAGGAGTACTGATCCCCCGGCATACCGAGAGCGGGCCTGCCCATGACGATTTTGTCGATCGGTTTCCAGCGGCTCTTCATGGTCCGTATCGAGGCGAGTCCGTTCACATATTGTTGAAGGTCATGGGATTGTTCCATAAAGAACATATGGGTCGGCTGTACGACGATTTTGGTATAGCCGTCCTCCAGCAGGTCGCCAACGGTGGCTATGAAATTTTTCACATAGAGTACTTCTTCGGGTATTCCCCGGGAAATCCAAGTGTCAGGTTCCTCCTGACGCTCCTTCCAGATTGATCGAATAATGTTCGAGGTGAAGGTAATCCTGACTTCCGTACCGGGATAAGCCTTTCTCACCTTCTCAGTGATGTTGTTGATAGCCCCGACAGCTTCCGGCACAGTGGTTCCAAAGCTGGCTAGAACGATGGCACTCTTGGTGCTTGCGGATTTGTCCAGGGAACCGGAGCCAAAAACGCCGCTTGCAGAAAACAGAAAGACTAAGACGACCAGAAATACAGCTTGGCACTTATATTTCATAACTTTTTCTCCCCCTGTTAGGGTCTGAAAAAAAATCCCAGACCATTGTCATGAATGATCCGGGATGCCCTGTGATCTCGTATCTCTGTGAACCTCTTCGACCAAAAGACAATTCACCTTTCATTCAGGCAGGTCTTCTGACTTTCCTTCGCCTTCACACGGCCTTCCCACTTGCACAGCAGTGGCACGAAATGTTGAACGCGTTCTCTCGTCTCTGCGGCCGACACCACAGAGCAGAAGAGCAGGATTACAGCGGCGGGCCCGTCCCGGATTCGCACCGGGTTCCCTTTTCACCACCTTTAGTGGAACCTGAAATCAATCTAGTTTTAACGGTATGCTGCAGGCCTGTCAATACTATTGAAGAAGGTTGATTCTGGTTTGGTTTAAGCCTTTTGCTGCCCTCAGTAAGTTTGGAGGCTGACCAACAGATAACATATCAGAAGACCAGCTGTCTACCAAGTAGACAGCTTCGCCCAAAGTGTCTATCTGGTGGGCGCCGATCAACGTTTCCTGCACCGATGAATATCTACAGCCTTCGCTCTTGCCTAAGTTACATTAAATAAATCAGATATTTAGCTTGATCACCAAAGAGAATAGATCGGTCCGTGTTTCTGGCACAATCCTGGCAGATTAGAGACCTAACCGGGAAATGATCGAAGAAGTCGCTGCCTATCGGTAGCGAAATCAGCAACTGAAATGACCAGGGGGGTAGAGAGATGAAAGGATTGGATCAAGTCGTAGTCTATATGTGGTTTTTGCCTGTTATTCTTTTTATAGTCATGCCTCTGTGCGTTGGAGCCGTCTGGTGGCCGATTTCGCTATTTTTCAAAGTGATCCATCGCGAAGCAGAAATGGTGGATGGTGAAGCACGTGAGGCGGTATGAACTTTCTTGTCTGAATGTTGCTGCGGCTTCTATGGTGTTATCCGAATCCGCAATTAACTGGAAACCGAGCATCGTCAGAAATTCTGCAGGGAGATCAAGGAAATCCTTGACGAAGAATGTTCCGACGATGCCGGTTAAACCAGATATGCCTGCCGCAAGATAAACCATGAGCGGAGGCAGGCAGGAAAGTCAATCTGAAGGGAGATGCCCTTCCCTTTGCTATTAATTATCCCTGTGCTTCCAGCGGCACATAGAATTTGCCACTGTCTCGTTGGACGAGCAGGAGGAGCTTATCCTTGTCTTTAGATTCACGAAGCTGCTTTTTTACTTCGCTGACCGAGTCGACCGCGTTACGGTTTACTTCGACAATAACGTCTCCTTTACGCAGACCGGCTTCGGACGCAGCACTGCCAGGTTCGATGCCCACAATTGCCACACCGTCCTGAGCTTCAACGCGAAGCTGCTTGGCTACCTTCTCATCGAGATCATGCAGTTGCAGACCCCATTTGCCTTTGTCCGTGCCATCAGCTTTACCGTGGAATGAATCATCGGCAGCAAGTTCACCGACGCTGACATTCAGCTGTTTTTCCTTGCCATCAC
>JBPCUV010000399.1:0-7011 GCA_051010975.1 Desulfocapsaceae bacterium | reverse complement strand
CAGGGACCTCGAAGTGGAGGTCGAAAAAGGCAATTTCAGAGAAGATCTCTATTACCGGCTCAACGTGGTAACGCTTGAAGTCCCACCGCTACGCGAACGGCAGGGCGATGTCGAACTTCTGGCCGAGCGCTTCATTGAACAATTTGCCGAAAAAAACCGGCGCACCGTCGAGTCGGTGAGCAGGGAATGTATGCAGCATCTCACCTCTTACCCATGGCCGGGCAATGTAAGGGAACTGGAGAACGCCATCGAACGGGGCGTGATTCTGATGCGGGGCAATCATCTCACCGAAAAAAGCTTGCCTCTGGCGCTGCAGAAACATTTTCAGGAAAATCCGGAGGCCACCGGTGCGGCCAGACCGGCGACGCTACAGGAAGCCGAAAAAGAGCTGATCAAACAGACTCTCAAGGAAACCGGCGGCAACAAAAGTGAGGCGGCGAGACGTCTGGGAATCACCCGCAAGACTCTGCAGAACAAATTGCAGAAATATGACGGCTGATCAACCCCGCCGGCGGAGCCGTCTTTTAAAGCACCTTCAGCAGAAGAGAAAGACAAAACCAATTACCTGCGGTTTGGCAGTGATAGGGTCAATGCTGATCCTCAGGGTATAAACTACCCGGCACAACCACTTTCAAAATAGTCCTAAAGAAAAGTAAGGTTTACAACTTAGTTTCACAATTGTGCAGCAACTTTCTTTGTTAATGCCACTTTGACTATTTGGTCATTTTCCCTGATCTTATTTGGGATGCTCCCATCATCATTGACAACTACAGTATATCCCTGAAGATTCAGATTTGTAATTACGTCATTAGTCGGAATACCGGGATATACGGTAAGGTTGGTATAAAACATGGCTTCAATGGGATGATCATAATTAAATAAGACACCATTTTCGAAGTTCTCTTTATTCAGGTTCCGTAATTCAATCACCCATTGCGGGTTCCTATCCATAAATTCAAACACAGTAAGTCTTTCCACGCAATATCGAATGGGCAGAAGAAGAATAAGGGCCAGTATGATATTGAAAACCAATTTAAATCGATAGCGACCTCTCAAACCGGCAATGAAGTAAAAAAACTCTGCTGTCATGTAGAACAACGCTGGTGCGGTAAATAGCAGATAGGCCTGCATTTTGGTTTTGGCAATGGAGAAAAATAAAAACGGTAGCCAAAACCATATCAGCACCGCCCAGCGTTTTTTATTGCTGGCCTCCTGGACCGATTTCCAGAGAAACCAGGCCAGAGGTAAATAGATATATTCCCCATAGTTGATTCTAATGCGATTGAGGTAATAAAAAAGAGAACCGGCGTGTCCTTCAACCCCTTGAAACAGGTGATGAATATTATAGTCAGATTCCCACGTAGCTTCTTGGGGGAACACGGAGAATATGTAGAGTTGCCAGGGCAGGAATGTGAGGGTAAGTGAAAAAACAATGATAACGAAATTCGTTACCACAGTTGTGAGGCTGAACTTCTCTGAATCCCATACAAGAAACAGCCAAATAGGGAGGACAATAAGCGCTGGCAGCCATTTAGATAAGATGGCCAGACCAATGCTGATTCCAATTAGAAAGGAGTATAGAGAATTTTCTTTTCTACAATATTGAACACTCAGGTAAATAGAGAGCAGAATAAAAAACATAAAGAAAATGTCTATATGATCAGTTGCTTTCCTCCCGCCAAGCAGTGGTATTACTAGACCATTGATAGAGAATAGAAAGGCCGCCAAGTAGCCTGTCTTTTTATTGAATAAATAGCTTCCGATGGAAAAAATTAAATACGTGGCAACCGAAACCAGAGCAATGGAGGGAAGTCTTAAAGCAATTTCGTTGACTCCGAAAAGCCACATACTTCCCGCCATGCCCCATAAGGCCAGTGGTTGTTTATGCAGCCAGATATGGTTTACCTGCCAATCTCTAAAATCGTAAGGCAGAACAGGATTTTCATACAGGGTAGGTACTAATGGATGACTGATAAAGTTCTTAGCCACGAGGGCATGGTAGCGCTCATCCCAATAGTGCAGAAAGAGATCAGCTGATACATAAAAATATAACCCCAACCCGGCTAAGACCATCAACAGGATGGCCATGCCGTATGAATTTCTCTGCTGATGGCGCCAGGACCAAAAGTAAAGCGTCGAAGAAAAAATGAGGGTGATAACACCAAATATTAAATTGCTCATTATAACAGTTGCTTCATTCTTTTCGTGTTTTCGTGGATGAAGTGCGCTGTGTAGATGCAAACTATTTCGACAATGTTGTTTTTATACAGCAGCATGCTCATCTATTCATAAAACGCAGTTCTCACCAGGATGTTATCTGAACCCCGTCTTATACTCTTGATCGATTAAAAATCCTCTGGTAACATCCCACATCTTCACAACTTAAGACACTGAAAACCAAAGACAGTTCCTAATCCGGTAGGTTAGTACGCATGCCATGTAGCCATAAAGTTCAGCCGGTCACACGCTTTTGATCCATCCCATCTCGCAACAATTACGCTACCGTCCCGATGTCGACGGATTGAGGGCACTTGCCGTACTCTCTGTGTTCATGTTTCATTTGCAACCGAATCTGTTGCCAGGTGGGTTCCTCGGGGTTGATATCTTTTTTGTAATCTCTGGGTATCTTATCACCGGGATTATAACACGAGAGAATCACCTCGGTACATTCTCTCTGACAAATTTCTATGCTCGCCGGGTTAAACGAATTTTCCCAGCCTTGTTCGTGGTGCTCGCACTAGCTTCAGTCATAGCTACGTTTCTTCTGACCCCGGAAACCTACGTAAATTACATGCAGTCAGCTCGATACGCTTCAGCCCAACTGTCAAACTTTTTTTTCGCTCAGAAGGTGGGATATTTTGAGGAGGGATTTTCGGGGCAGCCACTTCTGCACACATGGTCACTAGGCGTCGAAGAGCAATTCTATTTAGTCTGGCCGCTACTTATCTACCTGGTTTTTGGTTCTTGCCGATCCCCACGCATTAATCGCGTAATTAACTATCCACTCTACTCTCACAATTCGAAGGCCTCGCACGGGGACCCCCTATCCACAGATTTTACCCATGCCGAACGCTCTACTCGGGCGGTTAACGCAATCATGGGTGGGGTACTCGTGCTATTATTCATTTCCTCTTATGTACTCTGCCTTTTCATCACAGAGATCAATGCCAACACTGCCTTCTATATGTTCTATACGAGAGCATTTGAGTTCAGTGTTGGCGGTGGCTTGGCTCTTGGACTCGTGAGCCAGCCAAAAAGCAAAGCAGCTCACATGTTTATCAGTGCTTCTGGTTTCGCACTCATTGTTACGAGTTTCCTGGTTGTGCGGCAAGAGTTCGTCGGTGGTTCATTTTTACGCTACGGGACTCTTTTGGCTTGTCTGGGAACTTGGATGATTATCTTCTCCGGCACCAGTAGTTCATTTGTCAATCGCGCACTCGCCCACCGATTACCCGCCTCGATCGGCAGGATCTCTTACTCGCTATATCTCTATCACTGGCCTCTTATAATATTCTGGAAGCTCTACAGCGGTGATGACTCACTCGGCTTGGCTTCCTGCCTAACAATTGTAACGATTGCATTTGGCCTCTCGATTCTGAGTTACCGCTATGTCGAACAACCCGCTCGTAAAATGACCCTGCCCGATCGCTGGGTTCTGAGTTTGGCCATGGCCATCATCATTGTGTTCGCCGTCTCGTTCCATTACCTTGAAGAAGCTGATACTGCTCCCTGGCGTGTTACTCGATATACCAATGCTGAGGATACCTCCCTAAATTATTCGACCGATTGCCCTAAAAGATCTGAAAATGGTTTGATGGTGGTCGATTGTTCCACAACTCAGGACGCGCCCCGTAGAACAATTGCCCTGGTCGGCGACAGCCATTCTGGGCACTACTTTCCCGCTCTCTCAGAGTGGGCCAGACAGAACAATTACACACTCAAGTTTCTCGGTGTCCCAGGCTGCCCGATGCTATTGGGCGATATCAAGATTAAAAGCCTTATGGCTGACGAACATGCGATGCAATGTGAAAAAGCTCTGCCGATTTTTAAAACAGCCATCGTTGAGGACCACGATGTCGAAATGGTGGTGATCGCCCAGCGATTCGATCTGTTCCACGACGGCATTAGCTTTGAAGGGGAAAACCGCAGAATACTGTTCCTCGACAACGCCGGCAAACCTATCGTAGATCATACTGATTATTACCAGCAGCAGCTTCAAGAGACACTACAGAATCTGAGGGACAGTGGAAAAAGAGTCCTTCTCGCAGGTCAGGTACCTCTCTTCAGGCAAGTCAACGAGTGCGACTGGCAGCCACGTCTTATGAAGAATGTGGATTGGCAACAGGTTTGCTCCTACGACATGGAATTTGTCGCAACCTGGCAGCAGCAGAGTCGTTCCTTCATTCGGGAATTAGCTATAGACGAACATGTGGATTACTTCGACCCTTTTCCGTATTTCGACGAGCCACTGGAGAACGGGTTCAATCTCTACAGCAATGTCGACCATCTCAATAATCAAGGAAGTTTGTTTATTGCACCGTTTGTCTCTGAGGCTCTTGGAAAAGCGAGATCAGACAGTGCTGATCAAAACTAGCTTCGGATCTAAGTAGCGGTCTGGTTGCGATCATCATAACTAAATATTTTTCTTACTTTTAATTGCTTGCTTACGCGTGAGTTCTAGATAACCAACTGGGGTCTTAGTTCTGCTCATCACGAATAAAATTGGGAGCTTCGAGGGGTAGTCGAATCTTGTCGGTGCTACCCGACCGATTCGCTCAACAGAACCGTCACTTTTGAACAGGATGTCATCCTCCAGATACACTGCCCTGTAGAGACGGGCGTCTTTGGAAAATTTAAAGAGAAGGGCGTAGTCGTTTCGCCAGTGCTCAGATATTGTTTTTTGATATTCATTGGCTCTCAAAACAGCGGGAGTCCAAGTTGTCTTTAATTGACTTTGGTAGTTGTTTGTTGCCCAGAACCAGCACAGAAAAATCGTCATTGCAGGAGTCAGCACAATACTTATCAGGCTGAGAGTACAACAAATTATAATGATAGCAAAAGGGATGGTTACCGTAAGATAACGATCTATGGGGGGTTGAACAAATCGTAGCGGGTCTATACTAGTTATCGCGAATGTCGAAATGAACGAGAATGAGAGAAGCATGAAAAAAATCAATGATATCGATTCTCTATGTTTTTTCTCTCTTGAGAAAAGGATGAATGTTCCACATATTAGTGAACCCATTAACAGAGATTGCCAGTAACCTGGCAGCACGAGCCAGCGCTTCCATATATCTGAAATGTGGTAAGCCCACTGCTCCCCTTGCATTACATCCATATGTTGACTGAGATAGTGGACCCTGCCCAGCCAAGCGAATTCACCAGTATAAAGAGCAATGCCTATCGTTTCGAGAATAAATAAGAGCAGCAATAAAGAAAGAAAGAGAAACAGGGGCCGTAACGTCTTGGTTCTCCAATAGATAAATACAATCAGGCCTGGTAAGAAAAATAGATTAGGAATTTTGCTGCCATACGCCAAAAACATAAACAATATGGCTAAGATCAGATGTGAACCTTTCTCGTTTTCGACAAATCGAAGAGTAAAATAAACAGTTCCGAGGAGGTAGGCACAGCTAAAAATCGCAGGCATTAGGTTGTTAGCTGCTATTGAAATTTGTGGCGTAACAGCGAATAGAAAAGCTGAAAAGACGCCAGCGCCCAATCCCGCTATCGATCTTGATATAGTAAATGCGAATAACGTAGCGAGTGCCCCAAAAGATGCTGGAATCAAATAGTAAATTGCAGGTTTGGTACCCAACAGCCATTGAAATAGCAAGGTTGGTATGTTGATGCTCCAACGCAACGTGTGATGATCCAAACGATCCATCCCCATACCTTCTAAGACACGCTTGCTCTGGTACCATCTTTCGAACTCATCACCGGAATTTCCAATTGAGTACGTCAGATAAAGCCTGATAAGTAGAGCTATGCTGAATATCAGCAGACCTGGTGCCAGGCAATGAAGGATGAATTTGTTTGAAGGTGTTTGGGGTGTATTCCAAGATTTTTTTTGCTGATTCATCTAAAAATGCACCGTACTTGTTATGGATAAAATAGGAAGTAGAGGCCTCAGTACTGGTCCTTCTTTTCCAGTGGCAACTCCCATCTTTCTATGCTGGTTGGCGACATCATTTGTCGGTGAATCTGGCTATAGCATTGCAACAAGTGGTATATTTGTCAGTCACCATGGGCAGAGCCTGCCCCGCGTTTCTCAACAGAAAAAACAATTTCAGGCATATGTTCTGCTACATAGGCCAGCAACGCGTAAAAAAAGATAATCAACCCCAACATCTCTAGGGATTCCTCCAGATTCGCAAAGAGAATATACGCCATTGTCTTCTGTCCCCCAGTTGTGCTGAAAATTTTTGATCCCATCGCCTCCATGCCAACAGCTCCGGTGACAAATACGGCACCTGCAATTAAAAATAGCCATCTGGTCTTTTTAGGCAATGCAAATAAAAATCGACGTATATACAGACCTAGCACAAGAAGACAACCCACCGCTGGAATGATCCAGGCGAAATAAAGATACCCAGACACATGAAGAACCCTCCGCACAGGCTTTTCAGTCATCTCGTGCAAAAGAGCGGATTCATCAATTGAAAGATATAAGAAGATAGCAGCCAAGACAAACCATTGAGTGTAGTAAGAACCTTGCTCTGCTTTTGTACGAATTGCGATGATTGCGAGAATAAAGGCGTTTAGTACCAATAAAATTGACGAGAACCAGGTAGGGATGTTTGCTTCCCGGTTCAAATCAAATAGACGTATATAGATATTTCTCAGGTTTACGAATGATTGATTTTCAATTGTCACTGTCCCCAGATAGACCGACAATAAGCTTGCCAGAGCTAATATGATGGCAATCACTCCCAGCAAAAGACTCAAGTTGAGCGGACGAATGGTAATCATCTTTCAATCGGACTCCCTTCTGTTTTTAGCATCGATCAA
>JBPCUV010000398.1:0-4999 GCA_051010975.1 Desulfocapsaceae bacterium | reverse complement strand
GCTATGAGGTAGAATACCACCCGGCCCAGACCAATATGGTTTTCATTTCACCGCCGGATGACAGGGTGGCAGGACTGCAGGCCTATCTGGCCGATCACAATGTGAAGATTTTAGGCGGCAGCAGAATCAGGTTGGTTACTCATCTGGATATCAACCGGGAAGATGTTGAACGAGTTATCGATCTGATTAAGTCCTACAGTGGTTGACCCCTTGGTTGGAAAGAGACTATTAATTTGGTTCATCAGTTCTGATTGATCTATTGTTGCATATTACTGATTAGAGTAGGATGGGTTAATGCAGGTGGATTCGCCGCTGTGCATGTTGTGCCAGCAGTTCGTGCGGCGGCGCTGCGTCATGCTCTGCGCAAGTGTTTTTGCCTTGGGCGGATGGTCGCCGTCTTCTTTCTTGCTTTATTCGCCTATCACGCACAGGGCGGGAAGCTGGTTGGCCGGGGTGGCCTCGAGGGTGGTTATTATGTGAATAAGCACGAAATCCACCTTTGCTTGACAGGGGGCTAATATGCTTGGTAATTCTTGCAAAGTTTAATTTTGACAGGTTGACTTGTATAACAAATTAATGCAGTTAAAGACCAGTGTGAGGTGCCCTGATGTCTGCAGAATTGGTTCTATCCGGCGCGATCTTCATCGGACTTGCCCTCCTGATTCCCACCATCATGGTATTGACTGCGGTTTTAGGGCCCCGTTCGGGCGGTGAAGCCAAAAATGCTCCGTACGAGAGCGGTATCGAGCAAGTGGTCGGCATGGCCGACCAGAAATTCAGCGTTAAGTTCTATCTGCTGGCAATTCTTTTTCTAATTTTCGATATCGAAGCGGTGTTCATGTATCCGTGGGCGGTCAGTCTGCGGGAACTGGGTGTGTTTGGTTTCGTTGAGATGACTGTGTTCATTCTCCTGCTTCTCACCGGATTGATTTACATCTTAAGGAAAGGGGTGCTCAATTGGCGTTAGGATTAGAAGCCGGTCTCGGCGACTCGGTATTGACGACTAGACTGGACGAGATCATCAATTGGGGCCGGCAATACTCGCTCTGGCCCATGGTCTTTGGTACGGCCTGCTGTGCAATCGAATTCATGAGTGCAGCCGCGTCCCAGCACGATATTTCCCGGTTCGGGGCCGAGGTGGTTCGTTTCTCACCGCGGCAGGCAGATCTGATGCTGGTCTGCGGTACCATCAGTTACAAGCAGGCACCTATTCTCAAGCGCATCTACGAGCAGATGCCTGATCCACGCTGGGTTGTTTCCATGGGTGCGTGTGCAAGTTCAGGCGGGATTTACGACAACTACTGTACGGTGCAGGGCATCGATACCGTGATTCCGGTGGATGTCTACATCTCGGGCTGTCCCCCTCGCCCCGAGGCGGTGCTTGACGCTCTGATAAAGATCCAGGAACAAATACAGACCGAAAGCGTGTTAGTTGACCGACATAAAGATTTCAAAGGAATCCTTGACTGATTATGACTGATTCGCTGACAGACAAACTGCAGGTAGTATTCCCCGATATTGAGCCGAGAACGGTGCTGGACTACACTGTATTGGATGTGGGTCCAGAGGCGATACCACAGGTAATGGAGCGGCTCAAGACCTATCCGGATCTTGGCTTTTCCATGCTGCTCGATATTACCGCCATTGACTATCTCACCTATCCGCAGCGCCCGGCAGCCAGATTCTGTGTTGTCTATACGCTGCGCAACTGGGAAAGAGGCTGGCTGCTTCAGGTTCGCACCCCGGTGGCGGACCCGGACCAGGGAGTGGAATCCGTTGCTCATCTATGGGGTTCAGCCGACTGGGCCGAGCGTGAGGTTTACGATCAATACGGCATTTCATTTAGAAACCATCCCGACCTCAGACGGATACTCAATCATTGGCAGTTCGAGGGACATCCGTTGCGCAAGGACTACGATATCTTCAAGGGGCAGGTCTGCTACCAGGCCGACAGTCTCGAGAAAGAGATCAGGGCCCGGTTGGCGGCCAAGGGTATTGATGAGAGCACCATGCAGGACATCAACACCGAGATGATGTTTCTCAATCTTGGTCCGTCCCATCCCGCAACTCACGGGGCTATTCGGATATTCACGGCCCTCGATGGCGAGACCATCATGGCCAATGTAAACGAGATTGGCTATCTGCATCGAGGTTTCGAGAAAACGGCGGAAAACCGAACCTACAACCAGATCATCCCGCTGACCGACCGGCTTAATTACTGCTCGGCGCTGATGAACAACATCGGCTACGTCAAGGCAGTGGAGTCCTGGCTCGGTGTCGAGATCACCGAGCGGGCCATGTTCATGCGGGTGGTTCTCTCAGAGTTTTTCAGGGTCCAGGATCATCTGGTCTGTCTGGCGGCAAACCTGGTCGATATGGGCGGGCTGACCAACTACTGGTATCTCTACAATGAAAAAGAAGCCTCCTATGATCTGATCTCCCGGTTGACCGGGGCTCGGTTGACCAGTTCCTTTACGCGGATAGGCGGTATGTACCGCGATTTTTATGAGGGCTGGGAAAACGATATGGAGCACCAGCTCAAAGATATCGAAAAAGGGGTAAACGACTCGCTCAAACTGGTGCTGCAGAATCGTATCGTTCACGACCGGACCCAGGGTACCTGTGTCTTGAGTCCTGAAACGGCGCTCTCCTACGGCTATACCGGTCCTAATCTGCGCTCAACCGGGATATCCTTCGATCTGAGAAAGGACGATCCCTACTACAATTACGAGGCCTTCGATTTTTGTGTGCCGGTCGGCAGTTATGGTGACGTATATGACCGTATAATGGTCCGTTTCGAAGAAATTTTCGAGTCGATAAAGATCATTCGCCAGGCCATGAAGATGATTCCCGAAGGCCCGGTCTTTGTTGATGACCACCAGGTTGCGCTGCCTCCGAAAGATCAGGTCTACAACAAGATCGAAGGGCTGGCCAATCATTTTAAACTAATTTTTGAAGGGGTAAAAACACCTGCCGGCGAATGGTACGACGGCTATGAAGCCGCCAACGGCGAGCTGGGCTTCCATTTTGTCTCTGACGGCTCAGGCACCCCTTATAAACTGAAGGTTCGCCCTCCCTGTTTTTATGCGATGGGTGGGTTCCACGAGATGATCGAAGGGGAGATGATTGCCGACGCGGTCATCAATCTCGGAAGCATCAATATCATAGGCGGAGAGCTGGACAGATGAGTGATCGTTCAGAGTTGATAATCACTGGGGAACCTTTCGAGTTCGATGCAGAGCGGGATGCGGAGTTCGAACGGCAGATTGTCCGCTACCCGATCCGGGAATCGATGATCATGCCGGCTCTGTGGATGGCTCAGGAACAGCAGGGATGGATCAGCGCCGAGGCGATCGAGTACATCGCTGAGCGGATAGGCACTTTTCCGGCCAAAGTCTTTGAGTTGGCAACGTTTTACACCATGTATCACCTCAAGCCGGTGGGCACATACCATATCTGCGTCTGCCGGACGCTGTCATGCTGGCTGCGCGACAAACAGGCGATTGTTGACTACCTGGCGGAAGAGTTTGGAATCAAGCCGGGACAGATCAGCGAAGACGGTCGATTCAGCCTCGAAGAGGTAGAGTGTCTTGGGCATTGCGGGACCGCACCGGTGGTCCAGGTCAACGGCGATTTCCACGAAGAAATGGATCTGGATAAATTCAAAGCGCTGCTGGCGACGCTCGAATAGGGGAGGGTGGACGAAGATGGAAGTGAAGATTCTCAGCACCAAATTCGACATCGAAAATGCTCATCTTATCGATGTGGCCAAAAGCCATGGCGCTTATCAGACGCTGGACAAACTCTTTTCCATGACGCCCGAGGATGTAATCAACGAGGTCAAGGACAGCGGTCTCAGAGGGCGCGGCGGTGCAGGGTTTCCGGCCGGGGTTAAATGGAGTTTTCTGCCCAAGGATCTGGATAAGCCAACTTATCTGGCGGTCAACTCAGACGAATCTGAGCCGGCCACCTTCAAGGATCGCTATATTCTGGTCAAGGATCCGCACCTGATGATCGAAGGCATCATCATCTGCTGTTATGCAATCGCCTGTCACGACGCCTATATTTATATCCGCGGTGAATATACTTCCCAGGTCAAAGCCCTGCAGCGGGCCATCGATGAGGCCTATGAGGCGGGTTATCTGGGCGAGACCGTTGGCGGACAGGATTTTCGACTCGATGTCACCGTGCATCGGGGAGCGGGTGCCTATGTCTGCGGTGAAGAGACAGCGCTGCTCGAATCTATCGAAGGTAAAAAGGGACAACCCCGGTCGAAACCTCCGTTTCCCGCCGTGGTCGGACTTTACGATTGCCCTACCATTATCAACAACGTCCAGACTATTGCCTCGCTTCCTTTCATCATCCAGGAAGGGGCCGATGCCTATAAAGCTCACGGCACCGAAAAGAGCTGCGGAACCCATTTGTTTGGTATTTCCGGCCATGTGGAGAAGCCTGGCATGTATGAATTGCCGCTTGGTCTTCCACTGATGGAAGTGCTCGAAAAAGTTGCAGGCGGCGTCTGGAAGGGCAGAAAGCTCAAGGGAGTCATACCGGGAGGCAGTTCGACACCGGTACTTACACCCGAAGAGGCGAAGACGGTCAACCTTGACTACGAATCGATGGCCGAGCACAAAACCATGTTCGGATCAGGCGGTATCGTAGTGCTCGATGACACGGTGGATATCGTCAAGCTGGTTGAAAACCTGATTTATTTTTATCACCACGAATCGTGCGGCCAGTGCACTCCCTGCCGGGAAGGGCTGGGCTGGATGCTCAAAATTGTCAAGAAGCTGATTGCCGGGGAAGGTTCGATGGCGGACATCGACCTTCTCGTCGAGCTCTGTGACAATATTGAGATGAAAACGGTCTGCGTGCTGTCGGCAGCCTGCACGATGCCGGTGCGCAGTTACCTTAACAAGTTTAGACACGAGTTTGAGGCTTATGTCTCCGATGCTGCATCTTAATATCAGTGTGAAAAGGACGATCCATGGCTGAAATG
>JBPCUV010000397.1:0-7423 GCA_051010975.1 Desulfocapsaceae bacterium | reverse complement strand
CCGGTTACATCTTCGGGCTTCATGATGGCCTTCTTGGAGTTGTAAAACGAGCGTGCGCCCGCATCATACCAGGCCAGCGGAACGATACCGTATTTGGACATGCCTTCGTTGATCATATCGCCGGCTTTGCCATCGAGTACCCGCCACATGTGATCGACGTCTTTGAAGATGAACGGCAGAGAAACGACATTTGCCTCGGGCACGATCGGACCCAGCGGTCCGAGGTTGAAGTTGCCTATTTCAAGCGCTCCGGCACGGACCTGCTCGATGGCGTCCGGCTGGCTGCCGAGCGTTCCGGCGTGATACATCTTAACAGTCATTTTGCCGCCGGATTTTTCTTTTAGAAGCTCAGCAAATTTGTCCATAGCCACCGTGTTCGGATAGCCGGCGACGTGGATGTTCCAGCCGCGCCATTCCTTTGCCTGCGCGGAAAAAGAGAAACCAATTAGCAGTGCCGTTGCGGCGATTGCAAGGGTAACTTTTGACATAAATCTCATAATCTCCTCCATCTGTTATGAGGGGAATCCCCCGGTTTGGGAATTGAAAACGATCCTTGATCAACTATGGTCGATTGAAAGGATCCGTGCAATAGAATTTACAACCTTACAACCCTGATATTCCCTCCTTTTTTGAGTGTTGATATTCTGCGGCCCCAACTAAATAGTTATTTTATCTGAGATGCGTTCCAGGTAAACGTCTGGGGTAGGCCTGGTCGAGTCCAGTAACCGCCGCTGTTTCAGTCAACATACTCATATATTTTCAACTGGCCGGCCTCCCCTTAAAGTGGGTGGTCGACTCGCGTACAATAAGGCTGGATGGCAGCATCAGGTGGACTGGTTCCTGCGCCCTGTCATTTACCAGTCGATCGATTATCCGCTCCACCGACAGGCGGGCGATATCGCGAATCGGCTGTTTGACCGTGGTCAATGGGGTGACCGAAACAGCGGATAGCATAATATCATCAACACCAGCCACCGAAAGATCGTCTGGAACTTTGACGCCCAGATCCCGGGCCCCGGCATATACCCCAAAGGCGTGCATGTCATTGATGGCGATAATTGCCGATGGGGGCTCGGGCAGACTGAGCAGATGGTGTGCCCCCTGCCTGCCGAGTTCAATGAAAGAGGTGGATCCAAAATTGCCGTTTGCTCCTTCCCAGACGACCTGTTTGTCAATACTGGTACCTGATTCCTCAAGAGTTTTGTAATATCCCTCGAGCCGGTCCAGGCGACAGATCATGTCGGTCGGACCGGAAACAAAGCCGATTCTCCGGTGGCCAAGCGCCAGAAGGTGTTTGGTCAGCAGCCGGGTTGCCTGAATATTGTCTACCCCAATGCTGTCGGCAATGAACTGGTCGCCACTGTGCGCAGATCTATAAAAGGAAACGAAGTGCATTCCTTCCTGGTAGAGATTTTCGAGATGGTCGAACTTAACCAGTGAAGAGCCAAAGATGATGCCGCGCACTCCGGAACCCCACAACATTTCCGCATACTTCCTTTCGCGATCACTATTACGGTCGCTGTTGCCCAAAAGCACTTGGTAACCTTTTTCCGAGGCTGCTTCCTCGACATATCGGGCAAAGGATCCAAAAAAAGGATCTGCAACGGATGGGACAATGAGGCCGATGAAAGGCGAATGACCGGTTTTGAGTTGCCGGGCGGCCAGGCTGGGGGTAAAGCCAAGAGCTTTGATAGCATCCTGTATACGTTCCCGGGTGGCCGGCCGCATACGCTGCGATCTGCCGTTCAATAAATTAGAAACACTGCTTGCGGAAACATCTGCCAGACGGGCGACGTCGGCAATGGTTGTTTTAGCCATACCGGTTTCCCAGGGTGAAGGACAAGGCTTAGTGTATCGTTACACTAATAGGGCTGTTTTCGTTTGTCAATCAGGTTTTCAACTGGACGGTTCCGGCACCTTGTTGATGATGGAAAAAAAGTCTAACTGGCTAATTCAAGGGGAAAGCGTGAGGGTCGAAGAGCAGTAGTGAGACCTCTGCAGAGGGTGGATGCACACACCTGCTACAGAGTGGTTTAACGGTTCACCGATGAACACGTTTGCCGATCATGAAGCAGATTGAAGGTTTTACACTGCCATCTTCGGGTTTTTGGGGAGCCCTTGTTATTTAAGCCCGCTCGTATCTGATGATTTGGTAAGGTTCCTCTTCGTTGCAGTTTTGCTGGTCAACAATTTTGAACTGGTTGGGATTAATGGGGTCAAGATAGACATCACCTTCCACGTCCCTTTCGAGGGCAGTAACGATGATGGTATCGGTCATCGGCAAGGCGATCCTGAAAATTTCAGCACCACCAATGATGAAAACTTTTTCTTCACCACGGCAGTGTTCGACGGCTTCCGGAAGCGAATGGACAACAATGCAACCAGGTAACTCAAGCGACGAGTCCCGAGTCAGGACCACATTGTCTCGGCCAGGCAGCGGCCTGCCGATAGATTCATAGGTCTTACGTCCCATGATCAGGGGAAACCCCATGGTCGTCTTTTTAAAATGGAGCAGGTCGGAGGGCAGGTGCCAGGGCAGGGTGCCGTCACGGCCGATGACGTTGTTTTTGGCAACGGCAACGATTATAATTACTTCCGCCATAATTCTCTCTCCCGGGTGTGAAACAGCGCTAATTCTCTTTTGCGGATTAAACAATGTTTCTTACTATAGTGCCAGACGGATTGTGACGCAATGTTGGCCGTTGGGCAGATTACCTCAATTCTCATGCAGGGCCGTTTAAAACCGGATACTTCCTCGATGAAAATTCCCCGGAAACCTTTTCAAGCCCGTGTTCATCTGCTCTTATTATTCAGCACTGCGCTGGTTTCCACTTCTTTTATCGTGGCAGAGACCATCACCGATACCATTGATCCAATCGCTCTGACTTTTATAAGATTTCTCCTGGCATCCTTAATCTTGCTGCCGATTATCTGGGTGAAGCACGGTTTGGCTATAACGGTGTCAGCGGTGGGCCGCTATGCGGCAATCAGCTGCTGTCTCGTCCTGTTCTTCTGGGCAATGTTTTTTTCTTTGCGCTATACCACTTCACTCAATATAAGCGTCCTGTTCACTCTGGTCCCAGCGATCTCGGCCGTGTATGCAGGAATCATCAATCGTGAACAGCTGCCCCGAAGTCTTCTGCTTGCTCTTATTGTCGGTCTTGTCGGGGCGGTCTGGGTGATTTTTGAGGGTGACCTGCAGCAGCTAAAATCACTGGCCTGGAACCGTGGGGATCTCATCTTTTTCGGTGGGTGCCTGGCCATGGCCCTTTACACCCCACTGGTCAAACTTCTGCATCGAGATGAGCCAATGGAGGTAATGACCTTCTGGGTATTGGTGACCGGCTGTCTCTGGATGCTGCCGGGTACTGTCAAGGTGATGACCCGGGTTTCACTGGCTGCCACTCCCTCGTCTACCTGGCTGTGGATTATCTACCTGGCGTTGTTTTCAACGGTGATCAGCTTTTATTCTACCCAGTATGCAACAAGGACCATCGGCCCGACCCGCACAATATCATACTCCTACCTCTACCCCTTACTGGTCATGTTGTTGAATTATCTGCTCGGCCGCGGTTGGCCGCCGTTGCCAGTTCTTCCAGGAGTTCTGTTGACGCTTGTGGCAATGCTCTTACTGTTGCCGTCCTCGCCCCAAAGAGGCGAAGCCGGTGTTGATAATCACGGGCCGACCAGGGGGTAGACGGCTTCAACGCGGTGCAGGGCGCCTGTGGCGTGAAGGCTGCTCGAATAGAGATGGACCTGATCCACACTGAATGGAGGCGATTGCAGCTGTGCGTTAGCAGCCAGAAAGCCGGCAACCCTCTTGGGCGGGCTGTTCTTCAGTCTGGCCAGGGTAATATGGGGGTGAAATTTTCTCTGCTCGGGTTTTATCCCGCAAAGGCTGAGTCGATTATTGACGCGGTTGCGCAGAATCATTACATCCCCGGCCGGATCTATTCCTGCCCACAGCACTCTCGGCTGCCCGCGGGGGGGGAAATGACCCGTTCCTTTTATGTTCAGTGTCAGTGATGGAGAATCCAGTCCCTCGAGACTGTCTTTGATGTCACCAAAAGTTACTGCATCAACTTCACCGATGAATCGCAGGGTCAGATGGACCTGGTCTTCAGGCACCGCCCGGGCCCCCGGTAATGATGTTCCGAGACTGCTCAGAAGGCGGCGGACATGGGGAGCGATGGCAAAGCCTACAAATAGTCTGATCATGGCTTGGTACTAAGCACTCTTATTATTTCATTGGCCAGAACCAGCCCGAAAATAGCGGTGATCGTCGGCAGACTGCCGAGAGTATTTCTCTTTCTGCCTCGATCCATACCGGCCTCGATCTGGGTTGGCTCGATCTCCTGATGATAGTCGAAATCCACTTTCTCGGTGGAGTACACACAGGTGATGCCAGAGACGATATTGTCCTTTCTCAGACGCTTCCTTATTCTTTTGGCCAGTGGACAATGATTCGATTCGGACAGATCACCTGTTCGAATGGCCAATGGGTCGGTCCGCAGAGCGGCGCCCATCGAAGAAAATGTCGGTATACCACTATGGTAGCAGGCCCTGAGCAGCTGAACTTTGGGATTCATCGAGTCGATTGCATCAACAATGATGTCGGGACTGCGGCTGAAAACCTCCTCAACGGTGATATCATCGATGAACAGTTCGAGAGGCTCGATCCGACAGGAGGGGTTGATGTCACGTATTCGATCGGCTGCTGCTGCCACTTTCGAACATCCCATGGTCGATTCCATGGCTAAAATCTGACGGTTGATATTGGTGGGCTGAATGGTGTCAAAATCGACCACCGTCAGCCGCCCGATTCCAGTCCTGGCCAGGGCTTCCAGTGCATAACCGCCGACGGCTCCCAGGCCGATCACGGTTACATGGCTTTGGCTGAGGCGCTTAAACGACTCAGGGCCCAGCAGCATTCTGGTTCGTGAAAATCGTTGCATTGTTCCAGAGTTGACTAATGAATTTATTTGTCTCTGCCTGCAGCAGCCTGGCAGCGTAGCAGTAGAGCTCTGCCATGTCAGCCGGTTCATTGACAGTATCTTTGTCTGGCCCTTTGTTACGATCAGGGTTTTTTGCATAGGGGGCATCTGTTTCCAGCAATAGATGTCCGGTGGGCGTCTGAATGAATGTTTTATGGAGCTTCGTCTGCTGGTGATGAGCCAGCGCTTCAGAATAGGAAATGTAGCACCCGAGCTCGGTCAGCCTTCTCATTATTTCGGTTGAGCCGTTGAAGGAGTGAATCAAGACCCGTGGCAGAGGCTGGCGGACACTGAAAGTGCTCAACATCTCAACCAGTGGTCCCCAGGCCCGCACGCAGTGAACCGATAGCGGCCAATTACGATCGGCTGCCAGTTCCAGATGGTCGCTAAACAGGCGCTGCTGAATGTTGAAGTCGATCCCGCAACTTCGGTCCAGGCCGGTTTCACCCAGGCCGATGGTCTGGGTGATATTTTCGGCAGTTGCCACCAGCCTTTGCTGCCAGCCGCTGGTGACGGTGTCACTGAACCAGGGATGAATCCCTAAAAATGGTACGATCTCCCGGTAGGTGGCAGCCAGTGTGGTTATCTCAGGCCAGTCATCCTCTTTGATGGCGTTGCAGAAGAACAAGCCAACACCTACGTTCTTGGCTCTTGCTATTATTTCCCCGGTCTTGCCGCTGAAACGGGGATCCTGCAGATGGAGGTGGGCATCGACAAATGGCATTTTCATGGCTACTCGACCCATGAGAAGATTTGGGCTGCCACTGCCAGAAACAGCATCGTGGTGAGGAGCATCAGGCCGCATTCAAGCTGGATATCGATCAGCGTTGCCCCCTCGTTCATTACTTTTCTAGCCGCTTTGAGAAGATGGGTAAGAGGAAATAACCAGGAGATCTGCTGGACCCACTGTGGCGCTCCTTCTAAGGAAAACCAAACCTCCGAGAGAAACATCATTGGCCAGGAAATGAAATTGAGCGCCCCGCTGGTAAATTCCTCGCTGGTTCCCCGAGCGGCCAGGAACAGTCCGATGGAACAAAGACTGAGACCTCCAAGGAAAAAGGTAAAGAGAAACAACAGCAGTGAGCCCTGCATGTTGAAATTAAAGATCAGATCAGAGCCGAACCAGACGACGGAAAAGGTGAACATCAGCAGGAAAATACGGGACAGCATCTGGGCGGAGAGAAACTCAAAGGCGGTCAGCGGTGTAGCCTTGAGACGTTTTAAGGCACCGTTCTTGCGATAACGTACCACCACATAGCCGACACCCCAGAGGGCCGAAAACATCATGTTCATAGCCATAATTCCCGGGAAAAACCAGTCGATATATCGGGCCCGGGTGCCATCGATTGAGTTTCGCTGGGCGATAAGGTTTTCCTGGGTGTATAGGGATGCCTGATAAAGCTTTTCGACAATGCCACCTTTTGGAGAAGCATCGTTGACCCAGTAGCGTAGTTCGCTGGACACACCATCAATTAACAGGTCGATTTTGTGCTGGGTCAGTTTCTGCAGACCTTCATCAAGGCTGGCAACAGCAATAAAATCAACCGCCGGATCGTTCTGGAAATGGTCAGGAATGATCGTTCCTTCAAAGATTACATTGGTGTCCGGTTGCGGAAACAGGCCAATTTTATAGCTTTGCATGTTTTCGCCGCTGAAGATGATACCAAAGCCGATGATGATCAGGAATGGAAAGGCGAAATTCCAGCCGAAGGCAGCCCGGTCTCGGAAAAACTCTTTGTTCCTGGCCCTAAAGATTACCCAGATTCGCTGCAGGCTCACCATCCTCAATCCCTCAATTGTTTTCCCGTCAATCTCAAAAAGACGTCTTCAAGATTGGCTGACTGGACGCTCATTTCAGAGAGCTCGATACCGGCACCAATGAGACGGGACAAGACATCGTCAACGTTGGCAGTTCGTATGAAAATCGAGGATTCGTTAGCCTGGTAATCAAGGCCAAGGCCGGTAAGCGAAGTTTCGACGGACTTCCTGGGTAAGGTGATGGTGTTGGTATTGCAGTGGGCGGCGATTAACTCCGATGGGCTGCCCTCAGCGATTATCATTCCGCCATCCATAATGGCAATGGTATCACAGAGATACTGGGCCTCTTCCATCGAATGGGTGGTCATGATGATAGTCTTGCCGTCCGCTTTTATCTCATCGACAATGTCCCATAAATAGTGCCGAGACTGGGGGTCAAGACCGGTTGAAGGTTCGTCCAGAAAAATCATCTCGGGCCGGTTGACCAGGGCCAGGGCAAGCATCAGCCGCTGCCGCTGGCCGCCGGATAACTGGTTATTGCGTTGTTTCAGTATTGGATCCAGATTGCACCGTTGAACCAACCAGTCGATCTCTTCGGGATTTTTATACAATTGGCGATAGCATTTCAGGGTTTCTTTGACCGTCAGAAAATTTAGCAGCGAGGTGTGCTG
>JBPCUV010000396.1:0-5320 GCA_051010975.1 Desulfocapsaceae bacterium | reverse complement strand
TTGTCCTCGAGGCCGAGGGTGGCAGCATCCTTGGGGTTGATTTTCAGAAACTCCTCACTGTCGAGCTGTTCGAGGCCTTCAACCCGGCGGGTCATGCTGCCGGTATGATAATGGAACAAACTGCGGTCCGTGGTCAGCAGGAACGGATACTCGTCGTCGGGGAGTTCTGCAGAATCCCGGAACGAAAGCGGCATGAACTGCGCCTTGCCGCTGGGAGTACCGAACTTCTCCGTATGCAGTGTCGGAGTGCCCGGATGGTCCTGGGTCGGGCACGGCCACTGCAGACCGACATCTTCTATCCGATCGTAGGTAATGCCGCCATAGCTCGGTGTTACTGAGGCAATCTCAGCCATGATCTGAGCTTCATCTTCATAGTCGAAGCCTTCAGCACCCATCTTGGCAGCTATGTCGGCAACGATCTGCCAGTCCGGCTTGGCTTCGCCGGGAGAGTCGATGGCCTTGCGAACACGCTGGATGCGGCGCTCCGTATTGGAGAAGGTTCCGTTCTTCTCGGCGAACGAGGAGGCCGGAAGGACCACATCTGCCAGTTCGGCGGTTTCGGTCAGGAAGATGTCCTGTACAACCAGGAAATCGAGACGATTCATCGACTCGATGGCATGGTTGGCGTTGGCTTCACTGAGATAAGGGTTTTCCCCAATCAGGTAGAGAGCAGTAATTTTATCATCCAGGATGTCGTCAAAAATCTCTGAATGGGTCAGCCCCTCCTTGTCGGAGAGACTCACACCCCAGGCAGCCTCGAACTTCTCCTTGCTCTCAGTTTTGGCGACTTTCTGATAACCCGGATAGACATCGGGCAGGGCTCCCATATCGCAGGATCCCTGGACGTTATTCTGGCCGCGCAGCGGATTCACTCCGGCCGAAGCTTTGCCAAGGTTACCGGTAACCAGTGCGAGGTTGCTCAGGGACCAGACGTTGTCGGTTCCGTGGCAGTGCTGGGTGATGCCCATGCAGTAAAGAATCGACGACGGTCCTTCACTGGCATACATCTTAGCAGCCTTGCTGATCAGCTCACCGGATACGCCGGTAATCTTCTCGACGCTGGCCAGATCGAACTCTTTGAGGGAGTCGACGAAGGCATCATAATTTTCACAGCGGCTGTTGATAAAATCCATATCCGCCAGGCCAGCATCCACGATCACCTTGATCATGCCCATAACCAGGGCGACGTCGGTGCCGGGACGTTGCTGCAGATGGATGGTTGCGTGCCGGCAGAGATCTATTTCTTTGGGATTTGCGACAATCAAATTGGCGCCATCTCTGGCGGCCTTTTTGGCCTGCAGAGCCAGAACCGGATGGGCCTGGGTGGTGTTGGTGCCGATGGCAAAAATAGTAGAGGCTCCGCTGATTTCAGCAATTGAGTTGGTCATTGCGCCGCTTCCCAGGCTGGTGGCCAGACCGGCCACAGTTGGGGAGTGTCAGAGACGGGCACAATGGTCAATGTTGTTGGTGCCCATCACCGCCCGGGTAAACTTCTGAATCAGATAGTTATCCTCATTGGTTATTCGGGCCGATGCCAGAGCAGCGAATTTGTCCCCTTTACTGCTGGAGAACTTATCGGCTACCAGTTTCAATGCCTCATCCCAGGACGCTTCTTCAAGCTTCCCATCTTTTTTGATTAGAGGTGTTTTGAGGCGCTCCGGATGGTTGATAAACTTGTAACCGTACCGTCCTTTTACGCAGAGCGAACCCTTATTGACCGGATTGTCTCTGTCGCCTCTGACATTGACTATCTTTTCACCCCTAACTCCAAGCATGACGCCACAGCCGACACCGCAATAGGAGCAGATCGACTTGACTTCACGCATCGGTTCCTGTGCTCCTTTGGGAGCAAGCGCGGCAACCGGACACCTGACAACACACTCACCGCAGGATTCGCACCTGGAGTCGGCGATCGGTTTATTGCCAAGGGTGGAGATCAAACTGGAAACACCACGTTGGGAATAATCGATGGCGTTGATGTTCTGGAGCTCATCGCACGTCCGAACGCAGATTCCGCAAAGGATACACTTGCTGTGATCGATGTCGAAAAACGGGTTGGATTTGTCCATCGGAATGGAGCGGACCGAGCGTCGGTAACGGTTGAGGCTTTCCTGGGTGACGCCGACGTAATGGGCTACCCGCTGCAGCTCGCAGTTACCGTCTGCCTCGCAGGTCAGACAGGTCATCGGGTGGTCGGCGACGATCAGTTCCACGGTGTTTTTGCGGATCTGCTGGACCTCGGGATCTTCGGTGCTGATGACCATGCCTTCTTTCACCGGCTGCTTGCAGGAAATGGCGATTTTCCAATCATCCATCTTCACGACGCAGACCCGGCACAGCCCCGCCGGTTTGAGGTCCGGGTGGTTGCAGAGGTTCGGGATGTAAAGCCCGTTGGCCTGGGCAGCCTGCAAAACGGTCATTCCCTCATCAGCAGTAATCTGCATTCCATCTATGGTTATGGTGACTTTACTCATGCAGGCACCTCCGTTTTCTCTTTGGCTGGTACAGGAATTTTAGGTGATACACATTCAACTGCACTGAATTTATTCGGGCATTTTTCCAGACAGATGCCGCATTGTATACAAAGGCTCTGGTCAATGACATGGACTTCCTTTTTCTCGCCGCTGATTGCGTTAACCGGACAAGCCCTGGCACAGAGTGTACAGCCTTTACACTTGTCCTCCATAATCCTGAAGGAAATGAGATCTTTACAGACCCTGGCCGGACAGCATTTGTCGTTTATATGGGCTTCGTATTCATCCTTGAAGTATCTGAGGGTCGTGAGAACCGGATTGGCTGCCGTTTGACCAAGTCCGCAGACAGAACCCCCATGAACCGAATGACTGAGTTCGACCAGAAGATCGATATCTTTTTTCCTGCCCTTGCCGGCGCAGATGTCATTGAGAATTTCCAAAAGCTGCTTGGTTCCCAGCCTGCACGGCACGCATTGGCCGCAGGATTCTTCTTCGGTGAAATTAAGAAAGTAGCGGGCCACGTCGACCATGCAGGTCCGCTCGTCCATGACCACCATGCCGCCCGAGCCCATGATCGAACCGGCCTCATCGAGAGAATCATAGTCGATCGGCGTATCCAGCAGTGATTCCGGCAGACAGCCTCCGGAGGGGCCGCCGGTTTGAACCGCCTTAAAGGTCCCGCCTTTTGGTATGCCGCCGCCTATGTCGTAGATAATTTCTCGCAGTTTGATGCCCATCGGGACTTCAATCAAACCGGCATTGACAATGTTGCCGGTGAGCGCGAATACCGCAGTACCGGAACTGCTTTCGGTACCGATATTTTTGAACCAGTCCGAACCATTTCTGATGATGTCCGGTACATAGGCAAACGATTTAACGTTGTTCAGCAGAGTGGGTTTATCATAGAGTCCAACCTCGGTGGTTCTCGGCCGGGGTGCGACCCGTGGCATTCCCCGCTTTCCTTCGATAGACAAGGTCAGGGCGGTGGATTCGCCACAAACAAAAGCTCCCGCTCCCTGGAACACCTCAATATCGAAATTGAAGCCGGTGCCCATGATATTGTTGCCGAGTACCCCATATTCTTTGGCCTGGTCAATCGCTTTCAACAGTCTGACTACCGCAAGAGGGTATTCAGCCCTGACATAGACAACACCAAACTCTGCACCTATGGCATAAGCGGCAATAGTCATGCCTTCGATGACTGACTGGGGATTGGCTTCCAATACCGAACGGTCCATAAAGGCGCCGGGATCTCCTTCGTCACCGTTGCAGACCACATATTTCGGTGTGGCTTTAGCGTTTAGTCCGGCCTCCCATTTTCTGCCGGCCGGAAATCCACCTCCGCCACGGCCCCGCAGGCCAGACTCCTTGACTATCTCAATCACCTTCTCAGGGCTGTGCTCCTGGAGGATCGTGGCCAGGGCCTGGAAGCCGTCAATGGCAAAATACTCCCTGATATCCTCAGCATCGATTGTCCCACATCCCCCCAGCACAATACGTTGCTGGCGATTATAAAAAGGCACGTCGTGCTCGGTGTTGGCGTGACTGCCATCCTCTTTTTTATACAGCAGACGCTCAACCACCGTATCCTCGTCCAGAGTGGCGGTGACGATGTCTTCCACATCCTTGGCTTTGACTGTTGTATAGAAAGTGCCCTTGGGTTCGACACGGACGAGTGGGCCCATCTGGCAGAAGCCATGGCAGCCACTGGTAACTGTGCCCGCATCACTTTCCTGGCCCTCGAACAGAAGTTCGACGTCAATCTCGATTCCCCGTTCACTTATAACTCTTTTGAATTCTTCATATACGTCGAGCGACCCGCCGGCAATGCAGCCGGTTCCGGCACAGACGAGAAAACGAATTTTCCGCCTGGCGAATGCAGCCTTGCAGTAGTCTCGTATGGTCGCAACATCGGCTGGTGAGTTTACTTTTTGCATAGCGTGTAAACCTCCTTAATCCTTGATGCTTTGGCTAAGAATTTTGTCAATTTTGCCGGTTTCCACCTGGCCATGAACGTCTTCGTTGACAACGACAACCGGAGCCAGAGCGCAGGAACCTACACAGGCAACTGTTTCCAGGCTGTGCTCATAATCCTCGGAGGTCGTTCCGCAGGCAATTCCAAGTTCCCGCTCAAACGCATCCTTAACCCGGGCAGCTCCCTTTACATGGCATGCCGTACCGGAACAGATCTTGGTCTGATTCTTGCCACGTCGGGAGAAATAAAACTGGGCATAAAAGGTGGCTACACCGTATACGTGGCTTTCAGGCGTTCCGGTGAATTTAGCAATCACCATCATGGCCTCTTCAGATAGATAGCCAAGCTCTTCTTGAACCTTTTGAAGCATTGGGATCAAGGCGTCCTTTCTCCCCTCATAGGGAGAAAGTACTGCACTCAAACGTTCTTCCATCGCTTACCCTCCTTTAACCTGGTCTCGTAATCGAGCACTTGATTGACAGCTATTAACTAACCATATCCTATAAGCCGATACCGGCAGACAAATCTTTGCCATCCTATCAGTTCTTCCTCTCCGGTGCCATATTTTTCAAACCGGATCAGGGGGAAATTGCTGGTATGAGTCGTAGGGTTTTTCTAGTAGGGGACGATAGACAGCTGATCCACAATACTTATTGTTTTGCTCGAGTGATTGCACTAGGATTGCGCGAGAAGTCAGCAAAGCTGCAGTCTCTTTCGATCAACCAATAAACAAACGGAATGGAAGGATATGTGTCAAATCAGTGTAGTGGTAGAAAAAGACGGTGTTGAAGAACTGGTAATGGAAGATGTGACCAATCTGGTTGTCGGCTCCGATAACCTCGAAATTTCCACCCTTTTCGAAGGTCCTAAA
>JBPCUV010000395.1:0-5954 GCA_051010975.1 Desulfocapsaceae bacterium | reverse complement strand
TTGTTACCAAACAGATAAAGAAAGATCCTGGTCAACACCGCGGCGGTAAACACGTAGCCGGCGATAAAATGTACAAAACGCATATAGGCCATGGGCCATGAAGCACTGCCTTCCGTCATGGAGTTGGTCCACGGGCTGTTGATGTAAAAGCCGGTGATACACAAGGTAACGATTGACAGAGCAAATGCCCAGTGATAGAGCCGAAGCAGGATGCTCCAGCATTTCTTCTTTTCATATGCCATAATTACCTCCTGTCGGTTGGGGCCGAAAGTTGAAAGTTGTCATCGATCTCACGGTTACAGAGCCTTGACTTTCATCACTTCACGGCCTTCCGGATCCAGCATATGCACGGCACAGGCGATGCAGGGATCGAAGGAGTGAATGGTGCGCAGAACCTCGAGGGGACGTTCCGGGTCGGCAATCGGATTTTCGAGAAGCGATGCTTCGTAAGGTCCGAGCTGATCCTGGGCGTCCCGGGGACCGGCATTCCAGGTGGACGGTACGACCGCCTGGTAATTCTTGATCTTACCATCCTGAATAACGATCCAGTGCGACAGCAAGCCGCGCGGAGCCTCATGGACACCGACACCTTTCTGCTCACCTTTCGGGAAGGTCGGTGGATTGAAGATTTCCAGATCACCGCTGCCGATGTTGTCAACCAGCAGTTCCCAGTGCTTGAGGGTCAGATCGGCCATCAGTGAACAGCGGACAGCCCTGGCAGCGTGGCGGCCAAGGGTGCCGAACAGCGCTTCGGGACCGACTTTAGTGCCGGCAATCTTGCTGACCAGGTCGAGGGCGCCGTTAACACCATTAACGATTCCTTCGTGGCCCTGAGCATAACCAACCAGCATCTGAGCCAGTGGACCAACCTGCATCGGTTTACCCTGGAAACGCGGTGCTTTGAGCCAACTGTATTTGCCGTCTGCGTCAAAATCCTGGGCTGCTGGTACAGTCTCTGATTCCCAGGGATGTTTTTGCCAGTCGCCGTCATAGAAGCCGCGGGCAATCGATTCCTGTACGTTGTCCTTGAAGAATGGATCGCTGAGATTCTTGATCGGTGTGACGCCAGCCAGGTCGCCGCCCATGATGGTACCGCCGGGCAGATCAAATTCGGTAGCGGCCGCATTCAGCGGCATATCCGGAGCAGCCAGGTAGTTGGTGACGCCGTTACCGTAAGGCAGCCACTCAGCATAGAGAGCGCCGACGGCGGCCAGGTCGACCAGGTAGACGTTGTTGATGAAACCGCGGACATCTTCGACCAGATCTTTGACCCTGAAGAGACGTTCCATGTTCAGAGTGGCTTCGTTATCCGGATTGATAGCGGCGGTCACACCACCGACGGAGAGATTCTGAATATGCGGGTTCTTCCCGGAAATAATACCCAGAGCCGTGGTGGCTTTACGCTGATAATCAAGCGCTTCAAGATAATGAGACACTGCCATGAGATTTGCCTCGGGCGGCAGTTTCATGGCTGAGTGACCCCAGTAGGCGTTGGCGAACGGGCCGAGCTGTCCGCTTTCTACCAGTGCCTTGACCTTGGCCTTGACCGCGGCAAAACGCTTGGCGCTGTTGCCTGGCCAGTCGGACAGGGACTCTGCCAGCTGCTGGGTTTTGACCGGGTCCGCATCGAGGGCGGAAACGACATCAACCCAGTCAAGGGCTGAAAGAGCATAGAAATGAACGATATGATCATGCAGGCAGTGGATACCCTGGACCAGATTCCTGATCAGCTGGGCATTCAGGGGAATCGGCAACTTTAATGCATCTTCAACGGCGCGGACCGAGGCCAGTGCATGTACCGTGGTGCAGACCCCGCAGATACGCTGGACAAAATGCCAGGCGTCACGCGGGTCTCTGCCCTGCAGGATAATTTCCAACCCCCGGAACATCTGACCGGAGGACCAGGCGTTGGTAACTGCTCCGCCATCGACTTCCACATCTATTCGTAAGTGACCTTCGATCCTGGTAATAGGATCAATGGTGATTTTCTGAGCCATCTGTAAAACCTCCAAAAATGGTTGTTTGCGTTGCTATATGAGAATCAGCAATTAACCTTCGTCACTGCCAGATTTGCCTTTGATCAATCTCTTTCCTATTCCGACAGCGGCGTGGATACCGACTGCAGCAGCAGTCACACCGAGTACCTTGGTGCCGATCCTGTCGGCATCATCGACGATTCCGGCGCCGGGGATCTTGACGTTCGGAATTCTGTCATAAAACGGTGTCATGGTATCCCAGAAGTCAGGCTCAGTGCAGCCTATGCAACCATGGCCAACGGAGACCGGCCATACGCCTGCTTCGTTGAAGCGGGCAACCGGACAATTGGCGAAGGTTTCAGGACCTTTGCAGCCGACTTTGTAGAGGCAGTAGCCCAGTTTATGGTATTCATCACCGAACTGTTCGACGAAACGACCTTCATCGAAGTGAGCACGTCGTTCACAGTGATCGTGAATACGCCGCCCATAGGCGAATTTGGGCCGCTTGAGGCTATCAACCGCAGGCAGTCTCTGGAAGGTGAGGTAATGCAGAACAGTACCCAGGAAGTTAACCGGGTTTGGCGGACAGCCCGAAATGTTGATGATCGGCTTGTCGTGAACCAGCTGGTCAACACCAACTGCGCCAGTTGGATTTGGCTTGGCGGCCTGGACACCGCCAAAGGTGGCGCAGGTGCCATAGGCGATAACTGCCGCTGCTTTGGAGGAAACCTCTTCGAGCATTTCCATGGCCGTTTTACCCGAGATCTTGCAGTAAACGCCGTCCAGCGCGGTGGGAATACCGCCCTCGACTACCAGGATGAATTTCCCGGCATTTTTCTCCATGGAAGCATGCAGCGCCTCCTCAGCCTGATAGCCGGCGGCGGCCATGATCGTCTCATGGTAATCCAGGGAGATAATGTCTAGAATGAGCTGTGCAATGTCCGGATGGGCTCCACGAAGCAGCGTCTCGGTGCATCCGGTACATTCTTGAAAGTGCAGCCAGATTACCGGCGGACGCTGAGCCGAAGTCGCAGCCTCCACCATTTGGGGGACCATGGATTCGGACAGTCCAAGAGCGGCTGCTGCCATGGTACATCCCTTAAGGAAGCCGCGTCGGTTCACGCGCGGATCCAAGGTTTTGTTTGACGTGTCTGCCATATCAACCTCCTAATGTTGAAACAACAATTTGGCGCAATGCGCTGTTATCTACCTCTAAAATTAAAGGTTATAAATTTAAAACCTGATTCCTCAGCCCCTGTCGGATGCTCCCTTTTTTCATCCTCTAACGGCTGGATTTCAAGTCCTAGTTACTAATGATACAAGGCGTACTATTAGAGGAAACAGTGATGAATGTCAATTCATTTTACCAGAAGGCCGATCAGAAAAAATCGAGGTGAAATCTGAGTGACATCTCGAACAAAGCAGGATGCAGGAGAAAAAAAGGGATGAGGAGGTGAACTGCAGACTTTAAAAACAGTAGGCCCAGATTCTAAGAAAATGTGTGAGAAACCGTTATTCAGCGTTTGAAGCCAAATACTCCGCCCTGCTTACTGCCGCTGAAGGCCGGGCGACCTTTCCGCCTAGATTTTTTCGATCTTTTCTGTTGTCGGGGGGTGTGTCTATCAGCGGATTCATCACCGGCGTGATGAATCTCGTCTTCTATCTCTATGCCCTCGATCGCCTCTCTGTAGAACAGGTAGAGCAGTCTGCATTTCTTGAAGTAACTCTTGCGTTTCAGCCATTTGGGCCAGCTGTTCTGGGTGCGGTTCTGCCGCAGCAGCGGCAGATGGGCCAATAGGGTGGTGATTTCCTGACGGGTTGATCGTCTCAAGTTGAAATCAAGGCCGATGGTCTGGTTAATTGCTTCGCGGATGCGCTTGGCAAGTTGGTAGAGTTGAGGGCCTTTGAGTTTCTGCTCGAACAGGTTGAAGTTGATTTCAGCCCAGGGAATGAGCAGAAACGTAAGGAGAAAATAGTCGGGTTGGCGATGGTTGCCGCTGGCGACTGCCTGCTCGTTCAGCCGGTCGATGGTGCGGAAAATTCTGGCAAGATGTTCACGGCAGCTGCCACCGTCGTGCAGCGTCGCTGTCATGTGTCCCTGATAGACGGGAAAAAGTTCGGTGAATAGATTTCCATCCAGACTGAGCTCAAACCATTCGGCAGCCACAGAACTGTATATATCTTTAAGTGTTTCATCCCTCAGTCTTGAGGGTGGGCAGAGTTTGAGCAGATGATGATTCTTGCAGATAGCCGCCCAGCTCTGTTCCTCGATGATGAAATTGTTGCGTACACTGTGTCTGACTGCCCGCATCATACGTACGGGATCGTGGGTTATGCGCCTCTCGGCTGAACCGAGTATCCTGATGATTCCCCGATCCAGATCGTCAACACCGCCCACATAGTCGATGATGGTGCGATTTTCAATTTCATAGAACAGCGCATTGATGGTGAGGTCACGGCGCAGGGCATCCTCATCCGGTGTACCGTAGGTATTGTTGGGTGCCAGAATTGCTTCCGGGCCATCGATGTCGTGTTCGCTGAGCGATCTCAGCGTCGAAACTTCGATGGTTTTTCTGTTTTTGAAGAAGACCTGAACGAGCCTGAACCGTCGGCCAATTGTGCGGCTGTTGCTAAACAGCCTGCGTATCTGCCCCGGCCGGGCGTCGGTACCGATATCAAAATCTTTGGGCGTTTTTCCCAGATATAAGTCCCGAACTCCGCCACCGACCAGATAGCTGGAAAAACCTGCCCGGTTAAGCTTACGCATGACATACAGAGCCTCGTCATCGAGCATGTCCGGTCTGATTGGATGCTCGGACGGCTCGATGATGTTCTCCATTGCGGTCTTCGTCGGATCAGGCAGGGTAAATGTGTGAGACGTCCTGTTAGGCAGGGGGGGAAAAGCCGCGCTTTTCCTTGTAGACGGATTCGGCCTGGTTGATGAACTGCTTAAAAATCTCGGCCACCGGCAGGATCGATTTCATTTTGTAGGTATTTTCGCCCGAAAAAAAGAGCCCTTCATCGACATTTCCGACGCGTGCCGCATTAAGCCGATCATTAATGCAGTAGTGGTAATCGCACTTTTTGAGGCATTTAAGTTTGCATGTCTCGGCTTTGACGTCCATGCCCCCGGCAACGGCCCTGACAAACGGTGAATTGAGGGCTCGACCTGGAAGCCCTACCGGAGAGGTGGTTAGAACTATATCATCTTTCTTGGCATTCAGATAAGCCTGCTTGAATTCATCGGCAACGGGGCACTCCTCACTCAGTACAAACCGGGAGGCGATCTGGACACCGTCGGCCCCGTATTTATCCATCATTTCAGCCATTTCGTAGCCATTGGTGATCCCTCCGGCGGCAATCAGAGGTATCTTCTTTACCACGTCTCTGATCGGCGGGAAGAGGGTTCGCAGGGGCTTATCTGTACCGAGGTGTCCACCGGCTTCTTTGGACTCGACTATAACTGCAGCGGCCCCGAGCTTTTCAGCCAGCCTTGCCAGCGTCGGTGAAGAAACGATCATGGCAATCGGTACATTGTACTTTTTACCGATCTTGAAGATGTCCCTTGAAAATCCAGCTCCGGTGATAATCAAGTCCACTCCGGACTCGATGGAACCGATCACCAGTTCATAGAAATTTTTTACCGCATACATGATGTTCACACCGACAATTCCGTCGGTGGCGGCCTTTGCCCTGAGAACGTCTTCTTGCAGCTCATCAGCGAGGATGCCGGAACCGCCGATAACGCCAATTCCACCACAATCGGCAACGGGTACGGCAAGCGCGGAGGTGGACACGCGAATGGACATGCCGCCCTGAATCAGAGGGATTTTTGCTTTAAGATTACCGATTTGAAGTGATGGCAATTTCATAATAAGGGTGACTCCTTCAGCCGTTAGCTAACGTATCGAGCATCGATAATGCCTATTGCTGTAGTATTTGTCAAGCAATGTCTCCTTGGCTGATCCTGCTGAAAAG
>JBPCUV010000394.1:0-8532 GCA_051010975.1 Desulfocapsaceae bacterium | reverse complement strand
AGGTTTTCCACCCCTTTCATCGACTCCAGCGCCGAGGTCATCACAGTATACAGCGCCGGAGAGAACATCTGGTTATTGAGGAATAATTGAACCGTATCAGCGTCCATGTCCAGCGCCAGCAACTTATCCTTACTCTGCACCCATAGCTCCGAGGCGGGGGTGGTGTTTATCGCCTCGTTCAGAAGCCTGGCCGTTCCGGAAGTGGCAAGAACAATCCCGCCGACCCCCGGCACCACACTGGTGGCCACTCCCATTCCCAGTCCACCCAGATAATCCGCCCAGGCCAATCGGTCTAACTCTTCCTGGAGCACCTTGTTGCGGGAGTAGACGTTGACGTTGAACTTTGTGGCAATATTACCTTTGGATTTGGAAAAACCAATAACTTGCTGCACTTTACTGTCTTCGGCGCCGGTCACCTCCCTTGAGCCAATGGTCTCACTGGCCCGATTGAATAAACCCTGTACACCCGAAGCTGCTCCCTTCACTGTTTCCTCGGTATTGGTGAACAGATTCTTAATGCCGGTTACGGTATTTTCTCCTGACTGTTTCAGTGAGGCAATTGCGGTATCGTCCGTCTTTACCTTTTTCATTTCAGCAATGGCGTTGAGCTCATTGATGAGAAATCCCAGAGCTGATGTAGAAGGAGCGTCAAACGTACCAAATGGTGAGTTTACCGTGTAGCGATTGAACAGACCGTTATTTTTAACTTCATCAACCACCTCGTGATTCGGACCTTTGAGCCTTTCGGGCTCCAATATTTTTTGGGCCGAGAGGAGCGGAGGCTTCTCGAATTCGGCCCGGGCCTCAGGAGCCATCAGGCATACCGCCAGCCCCAGGACAAAGATTGCTGAAATTACTCGATTAATATAAATTGCTGTAAGGTGAGCATGCCGGGACATAATGAACCTCCCCACTGGCTAACTGGTATGATGAAGATCTGACATGGATGATCAGCTATAGGTAACGACGCGATGACGACGAACCTCAGATATCTGTAATCGAATCACCACGGGAATGCAATACCAACCGGAGGAGCGTTGGCTACCTGTTCTGCAGCCCTCCAACTCTGACAGATTCTATCAGTCGGCCAGGAAGTTTAGGGCCGTGTTTCCTCTTACTTTATAATGGAATGAATACCTAAAGTTCTGCTGACTACCTCGGTATAGTGTTTTTTCAACTACATGGAGCACCATGACTTTTAAATCCGGCAAAAGTACTCACTCCCTCTAAATCATTTTCAAGCTCATCCAAACGGCGGTAATAGTTGGAAAAGTATGTGATTATGATTATTTCTTTATCTGTAAAGGAATCTGAATAACTCAAATCAGGTCATTACATGAAAACCATTCTTCTCGATCCCACACAGACACTGGTTGTAGCGATCATCGGCTATTTCGTAGGACGTTTGCTAACTGAGAAGGTTGGGATCCTTGATAAATTTCGGATTCCCGAAGCGGTAACCGGCGGAATAGTTATTGCTATCGGAGTGACTGTCCTAAGAGGGTGGGGATCAGTGACTGTTTCGTTTACGCCGAGTGATGTGGCCATGCTCACTTTCTTCACCACCATAGGCCTCAGCGCCCGGCTCAGCGATCTCAAAGCCGGGGGTAAGACGCTGGTGCTGACCCTGCTTGTCTGTGTGCTCGCGGTGGTGGCCGAGAACCTGGTTGGGCTAGGCTTTGCAAAACTGACAGGGGCTCCTCCGGCGATGGGAATCATGGCGGGCTCGGTGGCCCTGATCGGAGGCCACGGCACGGCTGCAGCATGGGCTCCGCTGTTCGAGTCCGGATCCGAAGCGGCGAGTGCGGTAGGGCTTGCCTCGGCAACTTTCGGCCTGGTTGCCGGAGGCGTGGTTGGCAGTCCTCTCGGACGGCAACTAATCATGCGCAACAAACTCAAACCGGCTGACACAGACGCAGCGGATCTGACCCTTTCCAATGACGAGCAACGCAGAGGCCGCATAGATGTACCTCAATTTTTCAGGGCCGTATTGGTAATCGCGATTGCAATCGGAGTTGGCGAAGAGATCAATATCCTTTTAAATCAGGTGGGTTTCAAACTCCCCCATTTTGTAACCTCGCTGTTCGCAGGAATTCTGATCGCCAACATCGGCCCTGCGGTACTGCCCCGAATTAACTGGCCTACACGCTCACCAGCCATGCGGCTCATCGCCGAGCTATCATTAAGTATCTTCCTCGTTCGCGCCCTGATGTCGCTGGAATTGTGGACGCTCTCTGACGTCGCCGGCCCGCTTCTGATGGTGCTAGTTACGCAGGTTATGGTTGTGCTGGCCCTGGCTTACTTCCTGCTGTTCAGGATCCTTAACCGGACCTATGATGCGGCAATTATTTCCTCCGGCTTCGTCGGCCTCAGCCTGGGAGCCACGCCTACGGCAGTGGCCAACATGGATTCTTTAAGCAACAAGTTCGGCCCCTCTCCCACCGCCTTTCTGGTAATCCCCCTGGTCGGTGCTTTCTTTATCGATCTGATCAATGCCTTTGTTATTTCAATGCTTTATAACTTTATGGGTGGATAAATAAAGGACAACAGCAGGCTACCAGAGAAGCATGCTTAGTGTTACTCTCTGAAAAAGAGAATATTCCCTGTCGCTTCCCATGACTCCTGGGTACTCCACGAAACATATATCCATGTAATATTAACACCATAGTTTAAACTCAAAGACAGCAGTTGTTTTGTTTTTCTGTTGATCCGATGGATTCGAGGTGCTAGCTTTGCCGTTGAAGAAAAGAGAATTGGGAAGATTTTGAAATACTATATCTGAGCAGCTGTCGTGGGCGCTGACGATGGCGGTTCAAACGGGCGTCGTGAAGATGACTCAGCAATATTAATATTCGGTGGAGCAGCGTTCATGATTCGACTAAGTGACGTTCGTTTCTGCTATCCAACCGGTGAATTTAGCCTGGCGATACCCGAAATGTCAGTGGCGGCCGGGGAAAAGGTGGCGGTTATCGGGCCCAGCGGATCCGGGAAAACAACACTGCTCAACCTCGTGGCTGGAATACTTTCGCCGGACAACGGCGGCATTGACGTTGCCGGTAACGACCTCGACAAGGCTGACGACCAGACCCGAAGAGACTTTCGCATCAAAAATATTGGCTTTGTCTTCCAGGATTTTGGACTTATTGACTACCTGGATGTCCTTGATAATATACTCCATCCCTACCGGATCACGTCATCACTTAAGCTCACCCCCCAGATCAGGCAGCAGGCCCTTGAGCTTGCAGGGCAGCTTGGGGTCGGGGCCAGACTAAAGCACTTTCCGACCACCCTCTCCCATGGAGAACGTCAGCGGGTTGCCATCTGCCGTGCCCTGCTGCCGGAGCCTAAAATCATTCTTGCCGACGAAGCCACCGGTAATCTCGACCCGGACAACAAGCAGCTCATCCTGGATGCACTCTTCGAGGCGGCCTCCATCCACAACACCACCCTTCTGGCTGTCACCCATGATCATGAGCTTCTCGGGCGATTCGACCGGATAATTGATTTCAGAAACTTTCTGGTCCCTGAGCCGGAGGCCAGCTGATGGACAGTCTCTACCTGGCCTGGCGTTATCTCTGTTTCTATAAGGTTCGATCTTTCATCCTTATTGGCTGCATCACCGTCATCGCCGCCCTGCCATTGGCCCTTGAAATTCTCGTCAATGAAAGTGAACGACAGCTTTCACTGCGGGCCGAATCGACCCCACTGCTTATCGGGGCCAAAGGAAGCGCGCTTGATCTGGTAATGAATTCTCTCTATTTCAACGATGCGTCTCCGGAACCGATCACCATGGCTGCGGTCGACCAGATACTCGAGAGCGATCTAGCCTCTCCCATACCTCTTAGTATCAGATATCGGGCTCGCGGTTTTCCGATCGTCGGCACGACACTTGATTACTTCGATTTCAGGCAGCTTCAGGTTAAAAATGGACAGCATTTTTCACTGATAGGCCAATGTCTGATTGGAAACGAAATTGCCCGTCAACTCGGTCTGAGTCCTGGTGATCATCTCACCTCGTCCCCCGAGGCCATGTTTGACATTGCTGGTGTCTACCCGCTCAAAATGAAGATCACTGGTGTCCTTGCCGAGACCAACAGTGCCGATGACCGGGCGATATTTGTCGATATCCGAACCGCCTGGATCATCAGCGGACTGGGGCACGGTCATACCGACCTGGCAAAGTCCACGGATGAATCGGTGATCCTCAAACGGGAAGCGGGAAATGTGACGGCCAATGCCAAACTCATGCAATACAACGAGATAACCGAGGACAACATCGACCGATTTCACCTGCACGGCGACCCGGCCACCTATCCAATAACCGCGGTACTCGCTGTGCCGCATGACGATAAGTCCGGTACCATTCTGCAGGGGAGATATCTCGACAAAGATATTAACTACCAGATCGTTACTCCTGCAAAAGTAGTCGATTCTCTACTGGCCAACATCTTCAGAATCCGCAATGTCCTCGATGCGGTAATCCTGCTGGTCGGTACTGCAACTCTGATGGCACTGGTGCTTGTGTTTTCTCTTTCCCTGCGGCTCCGGTCAAACGAGATGGAAACGATCTTTAAACTTGGTTCGAGCAGAGCCACCATTGCCAGGCTTCTGGGTGCAGAGATAACGATAATTGGTTGTCTAAGTGGGTTGCTCTGCCTGATCATCATGCTTCTGCTCAACCACTATGACCAGGAACTGGTAAGAAGACTCTTTATCTGACAAAGCCTGGAGGAAGGTACCATGAATACGCGCATGTCTCTGTATGTCTTTCCTGCAATCGCAACATTGACACTGCTCTTTGCTGCCACGTGTTTGGCCGGTAAACCGCTCACGGTATATACAGTCAACTATCCGCTGGCCTATTTTACCGAACGCATCGGCGGCGAGTTTGTCGAGGTGGTATTTCCCACTCCTGCAGGCGTCGATCCAGCTTTCTGGACCCCTGACGGACAGACGATCAGCGGCTACCAGAAGGCAGATCTGATTATCCTCAATGGTGCGGGCTATGCCAAATGGGCCCAAAAGGTGAGTCTACCTCTGATGCGCCAGGTTGATACCTCCAAGTCGTTCAAAGACGAATTTATCAGTAGCGACACAAACGTTACTCATAGCCACGGGCCGGAGGGCGATCACAGCCATACGGGCACAGCCTTTACGACCTGGCTCGACTTTTCACTGGCCTCCCGGCAGGCCGAGGCGATATACAAGTCCTTGAGCCGCAAAATAGCGGATCAAAAACCGACTCTGCAGAAGAATTTCGAAACCCTCAAAACAGATCTTTTGCTCCTCGATAAACGACTTCAGGATCTCAGCAACTTAAAGCCTGCCCTGCCGCTTCTCGGATCGCATCCCATCTACCAGTATCTGGCTAGACGATATGGATTGAATCTCCGTACGGTCATGTGGGAACCTGACGAGGATCCGGGCGAGCAACAATGGCGAAATCTGCAAACCCTTGTCGAGGGACATGCTGCATCCTGGATGCTGTGGGAAAACTCACCACGCCCCGAATCTGTCGAGAGACTGAAAGAAATGGGGATAAGAAGTCTGGTCTACTCACCCTGCTTCAACCGTCCGAACGAAGGAAATTTCCTTACGGTAATGCAGCAGAATGTGGATAATCTAACTGTTGTTTTCACTCAGACCGATTAATATAAAAATTCCCAGGAGATCGGTGTGCATTAGAATATGACTGAGAGACTGACCAGAGAGCAGATCATCGATCTTTATCATAAAAAAATTATTGCGGCCCTCGAGGGCAGATGTGAAATAGAAAAAGTCTGCGGTCTTGGCATCGAAACACTTTATGCCGCCATCATCGCAGAGAGAAACAGTTTGTTGCAGCGCTGCGGCTGGCTCGAGGCGGATGAGAAGACTGAGAGACAAACGTTTAAAAACTCAGAAATAACTAACAAGCCCTAATTCCAGCTGTCCGGCAGGAGGGAGTTATGACACACCATCAACCCGAAGACCTCTTCTCGGTAAACGCCAGGGGGTTGAAACCTTCGGCCATTGAGGCGATTCACAAATTACTGGAGCAGCCCGGCATGAGGTCACTGGCCGGTGCCTGGCCAGATCCACAAGTCTTCCCAGCCGTTGAAACAGCTGCAATCATTTCTGAATTGCTCGACAATCAAGGAGATCTGGCACTCCAGTACTGTTCCACCAGGGGTCATCCACCCCTACGTCAGGCACTTGCCAATATGGCCATCACCCAACTGGGATTTAAATGCTCACCGGAGCAGATCCTGGTGACTTCGGGCTCCGCCCAGGGACTCGATCTGGCCTGCCGTCTTTTTATCGACCCAGGCGATATCGTCCTGGTCGGTCTGCCGAGCTATTTCGGGGCAACCGCCACCATCGCCTCCCATGGCGGCATCAATGTCGGCATACCGCTCGATGAGCGGGGAATACGAACCGATCTTATGGCCGAAAAAATTGAAACCTTGCAGATAGAAGGAAAACGTATCAAAGCGGCGTATGTCATTCCAAATTTCCAGAACCCCTCCGGGGTGACCATGAGCGCCCAAAGACGAGCTGAACTTATCGATCTGGCCGATCGCTTCCAGTTCATGATTTTCGAGGACGATCCTTACGGCGAACTGCGATTCGAAGGTGAACACCTCACTCCTCTGACAGCCCTCGACAGCACCGGCAGAGTCATTCATTTCCACTCGACCTCGAAGACATTTTCTCCGGGAATGAGAGTTGCCTGGGTGGCCGCACAATCGCAGGTAATTGACAGCATGGAACGCTTTAAGCAGGCGTCGGACATCTCGACCAACAGCCTTTCCCAGCTGATTCTGCTGGAACTTATAAGATCAGGACGTCTGCAAGAAGGTATCGAACGCAACCGGGCCCACTACCGTGACAAGCGCGATCTCATACTCGGTCTGATGGACGAAAATTTTCCCAAAGAAGTGCAATGGACTAAGCCGTCTGGCGGTTTTTTCACTTTCGTCACCCTGCCGCAGGACATGAGCAGTGATGACCTGCTGATCGATGCCCTGGACCAGAGGATTGCCTATGTAAGCGGCCCTTCCTTTTTTGTCGACGGCGGTGGCCGAAACAGCTTTCGGCTTTCTTTTTCCCAGGCAAGCGTCGAAGATATAAAGGCGGCAATTCCCTGCCTGGGCGGACTGATCAGAAAGAGATTGTAAACCAGCCGTGATTAAGACTCCATAGACAGAGGTGCTATAGTGAAAGCAGCCTATTATGAATCCTTCCAGCAGCCATTGACCATCCAGAATCTCGCCGACCCCTCACCCGAGAATGACGGGGTTGTCATCGAAGTAAAGGCGACCGGACTATGCAGGAGTGACTGGCACGGCTGGATGGGACACGATCCCGATATCTCCCTGCCCCATGTACCGGGACACGAACTTGCCGGTGTGGTCAGGGCCGTGGGCAATCAGGTGCAAAACTGGCGAGAGGGTGACCGTGTCACCCTGCCCTTTGTCTGCGGCTGCGGATACTGCGGCGAGTGCGCTTCGGGAAATCAGCAGGTCTGCGACCACCAGTTTCAACCCGGTTTTACTCACTGGGGATCCTTTGCCCAGTTTGTTGCCATCAAATATGCCGATGTGAATCTCGTCCGGCTGCCAGAGGATATCGATTTTGTCACCGCCGCCAGTCTGGGCTGCCGCTTCATCACTTCTTTTCGGGCCGTGGTCGCCCAGGGACGTATCCAGGCCGGCGAATGGCTGGCGGTCCACGGCTGCGGTGGGGTCGGACTGTCGGCCATCATGATTGGCGCTTCCCTGGGAGCCAATGTGATAGCTATCGACATCGACGACTCCAAACTTGCACTTGCAGTCTCGATGGGCGCCACCTCAACCGTGAACGCCAGTTCGGTAGCTGACGTGGTCGAAGCGGTGCGGGATCTTACCGGCGGAGTCCATGTCTCTGTAGACGCTCTGGGACATCCTGATACCTGCTTCAACTCGGTGGCAAATTTGAGGAAGCGGGGCCGCCATGTCCAGGTAGGGCTGATGCTTGCCGATCACTGCCATCCGCAGGTGCCGATGGATCGAATCATTGCCCATGAACTGGAGGTACTCGGCAGTCACGGTATGCAGGCCCATAAATTCGATGAAGTTTTTCGACTCATCAGTTCCGGCCGGCTTCAGCCTGAAAAGCTGGTCGGCAGAACCATTGCTCTGGAAGAGTCGCTCACGGCGCTGCCTGCGATGGACAGTTTTGAGCATGAGGGAGTGACGGTCATTGACCGGTTCTGAGACCCTGGCCCTTATTCCGGACTCATCGAGCAGATGCCCGCTGCAGCTGGGGAATGTGACTCTGCTCTTTTATGGGCCAGTGGAGCAGCGCAGCGATGAAGCCAAGAACCGCCCCGGCTATCCAGATGGCATCGTAGTTGCCAAATATCTCATAGAGCAGTCCGCCAAGCCAGACACCGATAAAGCCACCCACCTGGTGGCTTAGAAATACGATACCATAGAGAAAAGTCATATATCTGGTGCCGAAAAATACCGCCACCAGTCCGGTGGTCGGCGGCACCGTGGCCAGCCACAG
>JBPCUV010000393.1:0-5700 GCA_051010975.1 Desulfocapsaceae bacterium | reverse complement strand
ATGCTGAACATGATTCTTTTAAAACGCAATGGAGTATTGTCTATGACATGGCAGCTCTCAAAATTCATTTTCGAACATATGGTAATCAAAAAATTCGCTATTTTGATTTAAATTCTTTTGATTTTGCTTGTTCAACTCCCGTAAAAGTTATGGATGTGGGTATAGATTTATCCGGTGATATTGGCGATAAGTTCATAGAATACTCATATCTGGCTAATCGCAATCATATAAGGAAATTTCATTTAGAGTCCAATTTTTCTGCACTTCCCGACCAGATTTTGGATAGATTCTCAGGCTATCCAGAAACCACTTTTTGTAACTAGAAGTACTGAGTTTCAAATCCAATCGTTCCATCGTCCCACTAAAGCTCGTCATTTAACTTCACGTTAATCTTGCCGCATCGAAGGTCTGGATATCCTATCATTACTTCTGCTTGAACTTCTTCCTGACTCCATGTAACAAAATGACGATGCGGGTGTACCTGTGACCGATCTGCTTATAATGATCGCCAATACACTGGGGCAAGTGTATCAGATAAAAATAAACCTTTAGACTGCAACGAGTTGTTCGACTTTAAACCGCTTCAACATTTCAATTATCATTGCCCGGTGTTCCGGCCGAAAACGATGAAATGGCTGCTCCATAAAATCATCGCAGACACCAAGTACAGATAAACAACATTTCGTGGCCTTTATGTATTTCGATGCATACTTGCCAATCGTATAGATTTCTTGAAATTCTTCAATCTTGTCATTCAATTCTTCTGCCCGAGCGAGATCTCCAGAAACTTTTGCCTCGTAACATTCTCCGAATAACCTCGGATATACATTTGCCCCCCCAGAAACACCACCATCTCCACCCACATCTAATGACAATGACATGAGTGCCTCAGGACCAATGAAAATTGACCAATCGGGTCGGATCTTCTTGAGCTTGCAGACTTCTTTGTAATAAGAAATGTCGCCGCTGGAATCTTTTACACCAATTATCCCTTCTATTTCAGCAAGATAGGTGAGGGTCTTAATTTCAAACCATATCTTTGTCATGCCTGGGAAATTGTAGAGGACCAGGGGCAGTCTTATCCTTGGCACCATATCCTTGATGTAAGCAAAAAGTTCTGTTTGACCGGCAGGAAAAAAATATGGGGCGGTCAGAACGAGGGCATCCGCTCCTTCCGTATGCGCAACCTCCGCCAGTTTTACCGATTCGACTGATGACGTATCAGTTATACCAACGAAAACCGGAACTCGCCTCTTGATCTGCTGACAGGATAGCTTGATCAGTTCTCGTCTAATGCCGTAGCTCAAGCTCTGAGCCTCTCCGGTAGTTCCGAGAATAAATATCCCGTGAACACCACCATTGATTACTCGCTCAATAAGACGCTCCAGGCCTTCTCTGTCTAGCTTGTCACGGCCAGCCAGTGGAGTCACCATCGGTACAATAATGCCCTTATACTTGTCCATAATGTCCTCCTGTCAATTTTTAACTTTTCAAGGATTACTTGACATTAGCAACCGCTCTTGTTGGAATATTCAAACACTTACAGACAGTTATGGGTTCCTGTACAACAATATCACACTAAATTGTAAAAAGGTTTGATATACAAGAAGATAAGCATTGGTCTCGGTCTCACTCAGGATTGTGGACATTTGCAATAGGCCACTCTGCAGTGGTCAGGTTAATTCACCCCTGCATCTCGTTTTTTATCAACTCCCCGGACCTCACCAATTCTGCAGTCCGTAAACTTAGGATAGCGGGAGATGCACCAATTAGGAAGTCGCACAGACTCAGCGGCGCAACAAGTAGTAAAGATGGTAAATAACATCCCCAAAGTCCTAATTGAATAAAATGGTAGTCGATATAGTAGTCAAACTAACTTGAAAATTGGCTACCCTCATTTAGAAATAGTTCGAGCTGATGCCGGAAGGGTGCCGAAGATGCCGCACCCGGTTTTTCGGTTGCCAGAGCGCCAGCAGCGGAGGCAAATCGCAGGGCTTCTGGAAGTAATCGACCCTCAGCGAGGGCAACGGCAAGTGCACCGTTAAAGCAATCACCCGCCGCCACCGTGTCTACCGCGACAACTTTGAACGGCGGGATATACCCTTCGGAACCATCGCTGCCAATATAGACCAGCCCCTCGGCGCCGAGTTTGATCACCACCGTGTTAGCGCCAGAGGCACGTAGTGCTTGAGCCGCCTGCAAGGCACTTTCGCAGTCCGAGGTGGGAATACCTGTCAGTGCTTCGGCCTCGCTCTCGTTGGGTGTGATTATATCGGCCAACCTTATGAGAGCGTTGATATCCTGACTACCTGATCGCTGTGGAGCAGGAGCCGGGTCGAGTATGATGCGCGTTCCTGCAGTCCGGGCGGCCCGCATGGCCGAAGTGCTTGCCTGAATGGGCACCTCAAGCTGGAATAGACCAATCTTAGCTCCGTGGAAAACAGCCGGATCCGGTCCCTGCTCTGGCCAGGCCATATTTGCGCCGCCAACGACGGTGATCGTATTCTGTGAGGCCGCATCCACATGGATCAGGGCGATACCGGTTTCCACATCGGGTATGATTATGAGGTCCTCGTCTGACACCCCAAACGTTGATAAGAGCCCCCGTGCTCTCACCCCGAAAGCATCCGAACCCAACGCCGCCACAAAACGTACGGTTGAGCTACTCAACCGTTGAGCAGCAACAGCCTGGTTGGCACCCTTTCCGCCAAGCCCCGTAGCATAATTGGTTGCGTGGGAGGTTTCGCCGGGCCTGGGCAGCCTTTCCACATAGGCGGTCAGGTCCACATTGACCGAACCGAAGACGGTGATGCTCACGCCGTGCCTCCAAGTCTGGTGATACGGTCCCGGAAATGCATTGCACCCTGTTCGACCCGTGTGAGAATCTCGTCGAAGGCCCAGTACTCTTCGTGCATATCACAGGTGACCGCACGACTACCAGCATGGGTGAAAGTCCCTAGGCGTTGGTGATGGATCTTCGCAAGTTTTGGGTAGCCCATGGTTTCACACATGGCCGCCAGCACGAGAAAAGTGGCGAGTTCCTCGGCGAAATCCGGGTACTGGGCGCCATTGTCCTGTAACCAGCGATAGAGGTCCGGTTGGAGGTTCGTCATCACCCCGCAAAACCCCGCAGCACCCGCCTGCAGGGCCGGCCAGGCAATGGCAGCGTTGGCGTTGATGATAGCTAAAGGCGTGTCCTTGGTCAATGCGAGACGCCGTTTGACCGTCTGCAAATCGCAGGAAACGTCCTTGATGAAAGTGAAACGCCCGGTTTGGGCGCAATATTCGATCTCCTTGTCTGTTAAAAGACGACGGTACGGGGCGGGACATTCATAGAGTCCGAGAGGGAGTTCGGCCGGTAATGCGCTTAGAAGAGCATCGATATGATCGCGTAGAATCTTGCTGTTGCCCTCTGGCGGGACAAGCCGGTTGGTTACCAGAACTACACCGTCGACGCCGGTATCGGCTATGGCGGCGAGTTCGGTGCGCTGCTCGGCCAACTTCTTAGAAACGTGACCCGAGGCGATAACGGGCACGCGTTTCTTCACGGCATGGACCGCAAAGCGCGCCAATTGAATCCGCTCCTCAAGTGAGAGATAGTGCATTTCTGAAGACATGCAAACGGCAAAAAGAGCCTCGGCCCCATTGTTGATGTACCAATCGATTAGGCGCTCGTAACCGGACCAATCAATCTGATTATCCACCGTAAACGGTGTGAGCATGACGGGAATGATGCCGGTGATGGAAGATGTCAAACCGAACTCCTTTAAGAGTTGATATTGTTACTACTCACCCCGCATAGCCGAAAAGCCGTGGCAGCCAAAGCGTCACCCCAGGGAAGAGAATCAGAATGAGCGGCGCAAAAATTAGCACCCCCAGAAAGAGCCATATCTCCCTGATGATGGCTGCCAAGGGAATTCTGGTAATCGCGTTCAGGACAAACAACAAAATGCCGTAAGGGGGTGTGATCAGTCCGATCATACAATTCACCACAGCGACAACGCCGAAATGAACCAGGTCAATACCGAGGTCACGGCAGGTCGGTAAAAACAGCGGGATGATGACGAGGATGAGCGTTGAGGCGTCGAGCACACAGCCCAGCAGCAGTATGATAATATTTACGCCGATGAGAAAGACCAGGGGGTGTATCTCGAGACCAACGAGGACATGCGCCACTCGGTCAGGAATATTCTCAGAGGCGACAATGTAGTTCAGAATCAAGGCGCCACCGATGACGACTCCGACGGCAGCCGAGGAGCGGGCACTCTCGACCAGGATGCGGTAAAAGGTGCTGACTTTCAGTACTCGATATAAAAGTGCCGCCAGCACCAGGGCATAAGCTGCTGCTATGGCAGCGGCCTCCGTCGGTGTTGCCACCCCTCCGTAAATTCCATATAGCAGGATTGCAGGCATTAGCAGGGCGGGAAAAGCAGTGAACGTATGTCTGGGCAACTCCCGGAGCGGTACGGCTTCTTCCAGGGGAAAGTCACGCCGATGGGAAATCCAACTATTTATTCCCATCAACACAAGGCCCATAAACAGTCCGGGTATAATCCCACCTAAAAACAGGTAGCCAATGGAAGCATTGGAAACCAGAGCATAGAGGACCATTGGGATGGACGGCGGAATGATCGGTCCTATCGTCGCCGAAGCGGCGGTGATGGCAGCTGCATAGCCAGGGGGATACCGACCGCTTCGGGTCATCATCTCGATGATGATCTTGCCGATACCGGCAGCGTCGGCCACCGCCGATCCTGACATACCTGAGAAAATCAGGGAGGCGACGATATTGACATGCCCGAGGCCTCCCCGCAACCTGCCGACGAGGGCTACGCAGAATTGCAAGAGTCGGTCGCTGATGGAGCCGGCGTTCATGATGTTGGCTGCGACTATAAAGAGCGGCACGGCCAGAAGGACGAAACTGTTATACAGGCCGTCCATGAAGATTTTGCCTATGATGCCGATGTCCTGGCCTGCCACGGCCAGATAGGTGAAAGAAGACAAGAGGATGGCATAGGCAATCGGCATTCCGATTCCGGCTAAAAAGAACAGCGTAATCAGACAAAGTGTAAATTCGAGCGTCATGTTACGTCCGTTTCGTTCGCCTCTCCAGTGGACTTATCAATCACCTCTGGGAAGTGGTGGGGGTCTGTCTCGGCTCCAAAACGAAAGGTGTAAATGACTCGCCATGCATAACGGAGAGCAACGACGAAGAGAAACAGCAGATACACTGAATAGATATGGCGCATCCTTACCCAGTCGCCCAAAACCGCAGAAAGCGTCGCCGTTTTCTTCAACCGCAGAAAAGAGAACTTGCTCCAGGTCGGTTCCAGAGCCCACAAAAACCCCCCACACACCGCTAAACCTGTAAAGATGGCGAACCACTTCCGGAGGGTGGGATTGACATGCATATAGAGCAAGTCAAAGGTGACGTGGTCCTGCTCGCGCACAATAAAGGCATTGCAGAAGCAGATGATCCAGACCCATAGGGCGAGGCAAAATTCGAGAGTCCAGCCAAAATTAGAGGTATTAAGAAATGGAAAATGCACGGCAATCCACTCGACGGGTGCCAGGTACCGGATCGTGATTTGGAGTATAAACGTGGTGAACATGGCGGCCATCATCATGGCCGCCATGAATTCGGTGCCTCGGTTGAACCATTTTATAATTGGTTTTATATGGTCCCCCACGGCCTGATAC
>JBPCUV010000392.1:0-10599 GCA_051010975.1 Desulfocapsaceae bacterium | reverse complement strand
GGTTTATGACGATTTTTATGGCGCCGTTCATGTCCTGCGGAGCCCGGCTGCCGGTTTATGCCCTGTTCTGTGCAGCGCTTTTTGGAGCGTACTCGGGAGTGGCCGTCTTCCTGATTTATCTGATCGGTCTGTTCATGGCGATTCTCACCGGCTATTTTCTTAAGAACACCCTGTTCAGGGGGACACCTTCGAATTTCGTCATGGATCTGCCGCTCTACCATACACCTCGATTAAGCGCTGTCTTCAAGAATGCCTGGTTGCGGTTGCGCTCATTTATCAAGCGGGCCGGCATCATTGTAGTCTCTGCTGTTTTCGTGCTATCCGTACTTAACTCCATCGGCTACGACAAAGGCAAGGTAACCTTCGGCAACGAGGATTCAGCCTCATCCATACTCGCCTATGTGGGTAAAACTGCGAGCCCCGTGTTCGAGCCTATGGGTATCTCCGAGGAGAATTGGCCTGCTTCAGTGGCCCTGTTTACTGGACTTTTTGCCAAAGAAGCCATCGTCGGAACGATCAATGCACTCTATGCAGCCAATGACATGAACGAGCAGTCTACTGCCGTCGGAGAAGAAGCTTCGACACTAGATGTCGGCGGGGCAGTCACCGAGGCCTTCACCTCGGTGGGCGAGGGGCTGGCCTCAATTATTGGTTCCTTAGACCTGCTCGGGCTAGGATTGGTAGCCGAGGATCAGGCGACCATATCCGAAGAGATCGGAGCGGACACTTCGGTCTACAAACACATAGCGGCAAATTTCACGGTGTTTTCAGCTTTTGCCTATCTGCTTTTTGTGCTCATGTATTTCCCCTGTCTGGCTGTTATCGGTGCGGCACGGCAGGAAATGGGCGGTTATTACGCGGTGGTGATGGCTGTCTACTCGACTTTGCTTGCCTGGTCGGTGGCCACTTTTTTCTATCAGGTGACCGAAGGGCATAATCTGTTTCTCATTTTTGTCTCCCTTCTGGTTCTTGTCGGAATCTACGGCTGGCTCCATATGCTTGGCAAAAAAGAACAGACAGAAGTTCCCATGGTCGTTCCACCTCCGGTGATCAAGAACTGCTGAAGATCACAATGCTGTCAGAGTGAGCCGTCGATTATTTCAGGGACTAGATCCAACTCGGGTAAATCGAAGGTGGATCTGCTAAAGGCAGTCAAAGCTGTCCGTTGTGAGTTGATGAGCAGCTGCAGACCAGGGGATAACTCTGTTTGGCTGGATTTTGATCACCAAATACCGTATTTTACAGACGGTAATGCCTTATTGTTCCAAGCAGGCACCCTTCAATTTATTCAAGGAGAATTAACATGCCCGTTTACGATCGGGGCGAGTTCAGAGATAATTGCGGATTTGGGCTGATTGCCCATATGGATGGGGAAGCCAGTCATCGTCTGGTGCGGACGGCGATCAGTGCGCTGGACCGTATGGATCACCGCGGCGCCATTGGTGCGGATGGGAAAACCGGTGACGGCTGTGGTCTGCTGCTCCAGAAGCCTGACAGTTTTTTTCAAGCCGTTGCCCAGGAACAGGGCTGGAACCTGAGTTCCCGGTACGGCGTGGGGATGGTATTTCTGGGCCATGGGGCCCAGAAGTTAACCAGGGTTCAGGAGGTATTTGAAGAAGAACTGGCCGCTGAGACCCTCTCAGTCGCCGGCTGGCGAGAAGTCCCGGTGGATCCATCGGTTCTCGGAGATATTGCTAAAGACTCCCTGCCACAAATCATGCAGGTCTTTGTCAACGGTCAGTATGGATGGGGTCCGAGGGATTTCGAGCGGCGGCTGTTTATGGTGCGTCGACGCATCGAAAAGAGAATCACCGATGATCCTGATTTCTATATCTCCTGTCTCTCGAACCTGGTGATGATCTACAAAGGGCTCTGTCGGCCCGGTGATCTTCCCCAGTTTTATCGTGATCTCGGTGATCTCCGGATGCAGGCTTCGATCTGTCTGTTTCATCAACGTTTTTCCACCAACACGCTGCCTCGTTGGCAGCTGGCCCAGCCGTTCCGCTACCTGGCCCACAATGGGGAAATAAACACCATCACCGGCAACCGCCAGTGGGCTCAGAACCGGTCCTATAAGTTACAGTCCCCGCTGCTGCCCGATATGCAGGAGGCGGCGCCATTCGTCAGTACTGAGGGTTCCGATTCCGCCTCGCTTGACAACATGCTGGAAACATTTTTGGCCGGTGGCATGGATCTGTTCCGGGCATTTCGCCTGCTGATTCCACCCGCCTGGCAGAATCATCCGCAAATGGATGAGGACTTGCGCTCTTTCTATGATTTCAACTCGATGCATATGGAGCCATGGGACGGTCCCGCCGGCATTGTCATGAGTGACGGCCGCTTTGCTGCGTGCGGACTTGACCGCAACGGACTTAGACCGGCCCGTTACGTCATCACCCGAGACCGTTTGATTACCCTGGCTTCTGAAATTGGCATCTGGGACTACACTCCCGATGAGGTGGTAGAAAAAGGCAGGGTCGGTCCCGGCGAACTTCTGGTGGTCGATACCCACAACGGCCGCTTGTGGAGCTCATGGGATATCGACAACGAACTGAAAACCAGGCACCCCTATCGAAAATGGCTGCAACGTACCTGCCAGTGCCTGGTGCCCTCCGAGCAACTTGACGAGGACAAGACCGGCAAGCGGGCCTTTTCCGATGACACGCTGCTGACCTACCACAAACTCTTTGGCTACTCCATCGATGAAATAGACCAGGTGCTGAGGGTGTTCGGAGAGACCGGCAGGGAACCGGTGGCCTCAATGGGTGACGACACCCCGCTAGCTGTGCTCTCCCATAAGCCGCGACTGCTGTTCGACTATTTCAGGCAGAAATTTGCCCAGGTTACCAATCCACCGATCGACCCGCTGCGTGAGCAGCATGTGATGTCTCTGGCCACCTGTATCGGCAGGGAACAGAACGTCTTCAACGAGACTATGGGGCATGCCAACCGGGTGTTGTTTCAGTCGCCAGTGTTGGTCTACAGCGATCTGCAGCAGCTCAAGGAGCTCGACGACGAGCATTATCGCCACTGCATCATCGACATCAATTACCAATCGGCCGAAGGGCTTGAGGATGCGCTCAAGCGGGTGGTGAACAGGGCCGTGGAAGAGACCCGCAACGGTGCGGTGCTGATCATTCTTTCCGATCGCGACATAGGACCCGATAAACTCCCCATTCCCGCTGCTGCTGCAGTGGGCGGCGTACAGACCGCGCTGGCGGAAAACAATCTGCGCTGCGACGCCAATATCATCATAGAGACGGCCGAGGTCCGCGATCCCCATCATTTCGCAGTCTTGATCGGCTCTGGCGCCACGGCAGTCTATCCCTATCTGGTCTATGAGACACTGGCTAAAATGGTGGATGACGAGGCCATCAAGCTGCCCCTGCGCTCGGTTTTGATCAATTACCGGACAGGTATCAATAAAGGGCTGCTGAAGATCATGTCGAAAATGGGTATCTCCACCATTGCCTCCTACCGTTGTGCTCAGCTGTTCGAGGCTGTCGGCCTCTCCACACCGTTAGTGGAACTATGCTTTCGCGGGGTAACCAGCAGAATAGAGGGCGCCAGTTTCGATGACATCCAGGCGGAAACCCGTCGCCGGTCCCGTCTGGCCTGGAAGCCGCATCTTGTCCTCAAAGGGGCCGGCCTGATCAAATACATGCATGGGGGAGAATACCACGCCTACAATCCCGACGTGGTCACCACCCTGCAGCAGGCGGTGAGAAGCGGTGCTCAACAAGACTATCAGCGCTACGCAGATCTGGTCAACAATCGGGAGGTTTCGAGTTTGCGGGATCTTTTAGCACTGAAGATTTCCGACACCCCCTTAGACATTGATCAGGTAGAGCCGGAGGAAAATTTCTATCCTCGCTTCGATTCAGCCGCCATGTCCATAGGCGCCCTGAGCAGTGAGGCCCATGAATCGCTGGCAATCGCCATGAACCGTCTGGGCGGCTTCTCGAACAGCGGTGAAGGCGGGGAAGATGCATCGAGGTACAATACTGAGCGTGTATCGAGGATCAAGCAGGTGGCCTCAGGTCGTTTCGGTGTGACGCCGCACTACCTGATGAATGCCGAGGTCATCCAGATAAAAATCGCCCAAGGTGCGAAACCGGGTGAGGGCGGACAGCTTCCCGGTCATAAAGTCACGGGGATGATTGCCAAACTGCGTCATTCCATGCCGGGTGTCACCCTGATCTCACCGCCGCCGCATCACGATATTTACTCGATTGAGGACCTGGCCCAGCTGATTTTCGATCTCAAACAGGTCAATCCCGAGGCACTGATTTCGGTTAAGCTGGTGTCCGAACCGGGGGTTGGAACCATTGCCACCGGTGTGGCCAAAGGCTATGCCGACATGATTACCATATCCGGCTACGACGGCGGCACTGGGGCAAGCCCCCTGTCCTCGGTGAAATATGCGGGCAGCCCATGGGAACTGGGGCTTGTTGAAACCCATGCGGCCCTGGTGGAAAACGGCCTGCGACACAAGGTGCGATTACAGGTAGACGGCGGCCTCAAGACCGGCCTCGACATTGTCAAAGCAGCTATTCTCGGGGCCGAAAGCTTCGGCTTCGGCACCGCTCCACTGATCTCACTGGGCTGCAAATATCTGCGCATCTGCCATCTCAATAACTGCGCCACCGGGGTGGCGACCCAGGATGAGACCTTGAGAAGGGATCATTTCAAGGGCCTGCCGGAAATGGCGATGAACTATTTTAGATTTGTCACTGCCGAGACCAGGCAATGGCTGGCTCAGCTCGGGGTAAGCAGGCTCACCGATCTTATCGGTCGGGTTGATTTGCTGGAGATCGTCGAGGGGGAGAATGACAAACAGCGTCAATTGGCCCTCGAAGGCCTGCTTGATCAACAAGTTGTACCGGAAGGATCAGCCCTTTTCAATCAGCAGCGCAACAAGCCCCACGATGCCGGAACGCTCAATCTCAACCTCGTCGATCGCTACGGCGACGCGGTAGCAAACAAGAGCGGCGGTAGGGGATACGCGTTGGTTCGCAACACCGATCGATCGGTCGGGGCCACCCTCTCCGGGGTCATTGCCCGCAACCATGGCGACCGCGGTATGGATGATGCACCACTGACCATTGAGTTGCAGGGAACAGCAGGGCAGAGTTTCGGTGCTTTCAATGCCGGCGGCCTCAAACTGGTACTCACTGGCGACGCCAATGATTACGTGGGTAAAGGAATGGCCGGCGGCATGCTGGTAATCAGACCACCGTTGGGGGTGTCATTCAAGTCCTATGAATCGGTGATCATCGGCAATACCTGCCTGTACGGTGCCACTGGTGGCAGACTTTACGCCGCGGGACGGGCCGGTGAACGTTTTGCCGTGCGCAACTCCGGGGCCAGAGTGGTGGTGGAAGGTATAGGCGATAATGGCTGTGAATACATGACCGGTGGCGTCGTCACCATCCTCGGTGAAACGGGTATCAACTTCGGGGCCGGCATGACCGGTGGATTCGCCTATGTGTTTGACGAATTCAACCGTTTTGAAGAGCGGGTCAATACTGAGTTGGTCGATGTTCTGCCGATGAAGGACCTCAATCTACTCAGAGAGCACCTGCGTGGCATTGTCGATGCCCATCTCAATGAAACCGGCAGCGAACGGGCGGAAATGTTTCTGGATGATTTCCCGAGCTACTGCGAACGCTTCAAGCTGGTAAAACCAAAGGGACTCAGAGTCGAAGACCTGCTCGGCAAGCGTGGCCGTTCGGCCAATGAACTCCTGTTGACAACCCAGTAAGAGGGTCAGCGGGCCGGCAGGCAATTCTCAAAGGACGCATAAATGGATCAAAATGTTTTTCAGTTTCTGGAAGTTGAACGGGTCGAACCCCAGAAGCGTTCGATCAAGACCCGGAAGAGTTCCTTTGTCGAGATATACAGGCTGTTCAACGAGAACCAGGCCCGCATGCAGGCCGATCGCTGTTTGGGGTGCGGAAATCCTTATTGCGAATGGAAATGTCCGGTACACAATTATATACCGGACTGGCTGAAATTGGCAGGAGAAGGGAGAATCATCGAAGCGGCTGAACTGTGTCACCTGACCAATACCCTTCCCGAAGTCTGCGGTAGGGTATGTCCGCAGGACAGGCTTTGTGAGGGAGCCTGCACCCTCAACGATGAATATGGTGCCGTAACTATCGGTGCGGTGGAAAATTACATCGTCGATACCGCCTTTGAGATGGGCTGGCGACCGGATATGTCCAAGGTAGAAGCGACCGGTAAAAAGGCCGCGATCATTGGAGCCGGGCCTGCCGGTTTGGGCTGTGCCGACGTTCTGATTCGCAATGGGATCAGTCCCGTTGTCTTTGATAAGTATCCAGAGATCGGCGGACTTCTGACGTTTGGCATTCCTAATTTCAAGCTGGAAAAAGAGGTGATGATCAAGCGCCGGGAGGTGTTCGGCGACATGGGCATCGAGTTCAGGCTCAACACTGAGGTCGGAAAGGACATCTCCTTTCAGGAAATAGTCGATGACTATGATGCCGTATTCATTGGCACCGGGGCTTATCGTTCGATCCGAGGCGGCTTTGAAAATGAGGATGCTGACGGAGTCTATGACGCGCTTCCCTACCTGATTGCCAATGTCTGCCACGAAAGGAATTTCGATTATGACGAATACGACTATGTTTCGTTCGGTGACCAGCGGGTGCTGGTCCTGGGCGGCGGCGATACTGCCATGGACTGTGTGAGAACCGCAGTGCGGCAGGGCGCGACCAAGATCACCTGTGCCTACCGGCGTGACGAGGGTAATATGCCGGGGTCAGCCAAAGAGGTGGCCAATGCCCGGGCCGAAGGTGTTGAATTCCTGTGGAATCTGCAGCCGGTAGCCATCGAGGTAGACGCCAACAACCGGGTCAGCGGCGTAACAATGGTAGAGACCAGGATGGGCGAGCCCGATGAGTCGGGGAGATCGAGACCGGAAATCGTGGCCGGGAGCGAACAGGTGTTGGAGACTGACGTGGTGGTTATGGCCTTCGGGTTCAGACCCTATCCGGCGGGCTGGATCAAAGAAATGGGTATTGAACTCGATGAAGGCGACCGGATCAGTGCCTCAACCCGTGGACCTTATCCATTCCAGAGCTCTGAGCCGAAAATATTTGCCGGCGGCGACGCAGTCAGGGGTGCAGATCTGGTGGTTACCGCCATAGCAGATGGACGGACTGCAGCAGAGAGCATTGTCGAATTCCTCGAGGTCTGAGGAAGAGACGGTAAGGAGTGGTTCGTCAGCAGAAAAATTTCCTGAGCTGATCTATTTCGTCCAATTGACCGAAAAGGGTAAGCACGTCGCCCGCTTCTATATGATGGCGCCCCCGGGGAATGATCATCTTTGATCCCCGTTTGATGGAGACCAGGGTGACGTGTTCCGGCAGCGGCAATTCCTTAACCAGCGAGTTGCAGCACGAATGGTCTTCGTTTATGGCAATATCGATGAAGCCGGTTTCTGTGGAGGAGCGCAGGGTAATCTGCTCTTCTTCCAACTGGCCCCTCTGCTTGCGCACGATACCGACATCATAGGCTCTCAATATGTCACTGCGGCTGATCGAGCCCAACAAGCGCATGGACCCGTCCCTGGAGACTACCGGCAAGCGAGCCAGATCACGGGGCGACATCTTCTGTATGGCAACCCAGATCGGTTCATCGGGAAAGACCGAGATCGGCCCCTCGATGGCCAGATCGGCAACCTTCATTTCCCGCGGGTTAAAGGTGTCACGGGATTGGGCTCGATGGACATCCTGCAAAGTGATGATGCCCCATAGCCTTTTCCCTTCGGCAACCACCGGAAAGCCCAGCAGGTTGGTCTCCTGAAACAGCGCCATCAGCTCAGAGACTGACTTGTCCTTGTTGATTGTGGTTACCCGGGAGCGCATCACTTCCTCTACCCTGACCCCCTGCATGATGTCCATATCCCGCCCCTCGAAAAACCTGATTCCACGCTTGGCCAGTTTGAGGGTATAGATTGATTCGGGGTGGAGCCACTGGGCAAAGTAGGTGGCACTGATGCCGGCAACCATGAGCGGCAGGATCATCAGGTAGTCGTTGCTCATCTCGAAGACGATCAGCATTGCGGTCAAAGGAGCGCGAGCGGTAGCTCCGAACAGTGCAGCCATTCCGACCAGAGCGTAGGCACCGGGACTACCGGAGATTTCCGGAAAATAGCGATAAAAAATCAGACCGACACAGCCGCCGAGCATGGCGCCGATAAAAAGTGATGGGGCAAAAACACCGCCGGAATTACCCGAACCCAGTGTAAACGAGGTGGCCAGCGGTTTTAAGAAAACGAGCAGCAACAGAATCCAGAAGGATGTTCCACCCTGGAGCACTTCTTCTATGAAATGAAAACCGGAGCCGTACATGAACGGCATGAAGATGCCTTCGGAACTGGGCAGAAACATGAACAGCATACCGGTAATGCCGAGCAGTGCCGCTCCGACCGCAGGTTTATAGATCTGCGGAAAATCCCAGTTGTCAAAGACGATTTCGGCCCGATTCAACATGCGAATGAACATGATGCCGACCAGGGCGGAAAGCAGCCCGAGGATCAGGTAAAAGATCAGTGAGACCGGCGAAACCAATGAATGTATGGGGACTGAGAAGGCCGGTTGGGTTCCGAGAAAGAAGCGACTGACAATCGAAGACGAGACGGCGGCAATGACGACATTGCCAAATGAACGGACCTGCAGATTGCCCATTAGCACTTCGATGGCGAAGACCACGCCGGCAATCGGGGCGTTGAAGGTGGCGGCGATTCCTGCGGCTGCTCCGCAACCCACCAGATTCCTGATCCGGTCGTCGGAGAGACGCAACACCTGACCGATACTTGAACCAAGTGCCGAGCCGACCTGGACAATAGGCCCTTCACGTCCTGCCGATCCACCGGTACCGATGCACAGAGCCGAGGCGACGATCTTCGCCGCCGCTACCCGTGCCCTGATTCTTCCGCCCCTGATGATCAGGGCCTGCATGACTTCGGGAACGCCATGTCCTTTAGCCTCCTGAGCAAAGAGAATCAACGGCCCGACCAGCAAACCGCCGATGACCGGGACGATCAGGTAGACGAAATTGCCGAGCCAGGGCAGAAGGGCGGGCAGCGTTTCGTAGCCAAGATGCTGGATTGCATAGATCAGTTTGATAAACAGAACAGCAGCCAGCCCGGTTCCCGCCCCTATTGCGATAGAGAGAATCAGCAACAAGAAACCGACCGGCGGGGCCATGCGGTCTATATATTTGCTTAGCGCTGTCTGTTTAGATGACATAGGTTTGGAACCATGAGCGGCCGAATCTGCCCATCATCGGATTCGGTTATAAAAATTAAAAAGTCGCCTACCTTAGCAGGAAAGGGTTTACTTTACCATCTTTATCTTAAATACGCTCCTGCACCGGTTCGGATGGTCGCAGAGCCAGTCTGGCCTCCTGACGCATGGCCATGTCGACCATGACCAGCGCGGCCATGGATTCGACGATGGGAACAGCCCGCGGCACCACACAGGGGTCGTGCCTGCCTTTGGCCTCCAGAGTGACAGTTTTTCCCTGATAATCAGCAGTCTGTTGGGGCTGCGAGATCGTGGCCGGGGGCTTAAAGGCAACGCGGAAATAAATTGACTCCCCGTTGGATATACCGCCCTGGATTCCTCCGGAGTTGTTGGAAGCAGTACCGAGTCTTGCCTCTTTCATCACAAAGGGGTCGTTGTGGGTCGAGCCCCTGAGTCGGGTGCCCTCAAAACCGGAGCCAATCTCGAACCCCTTGGTGGCAGGAATCGCCAGCATTGCCTGGGCCAGTTTAGCTTCCAATTTCTCATATACCGGTTCACCCAGACCGGCGGGCACATTGCGTATTACGCAGGAAACGGTTCCGCCGGTGGAGTCACCGCCATCTTTGAGTTCCATGATCAAGGCCCGCATCTTCTCGCCAATCTCGGTATCAGGACAGCGCAGATCGGTTTGATCGACGATCTCTCTAGTGATTTTCCGGTGGTCGACTGGAGCAGCTTCCAAAGAACCTACCGAACTCACCCAGGCGACTATTTCCATACCGTAGGCGAGCTGTAAGATTTTATCGGCCACCGCACCCGAGGAAACGGTTCCAATGGTTTCCCTGGCACTCGAGCGACCGCCTCCGGAAGAGGCCTTGATTCCGTACTTGGCCATATAGGTGAAGTCGGCATGGGATGGTCTTGGAATGGTTTCCATTTCGCCGTAATCTGAAGGGCGCTGATCCAGGTTGTCGACTTTCAGGGCGATGGGGCTTCCCAGGGTCACCCCGTGTTCGGTGCCCGATAGGATCAGGACCTGATCCTTTTCTTTTCTATCGGTGGTCAGTTTGGATTGACCGGGACGCCTCCGGTCCAGTTGGCGCTGAATATCCGTTTCCACCAGCTTTAGTCCGGGAGGACAGCCGTCGATGACCACGCCAACGCTTTTGCAATGTGACTCTCCAAAGGTGGAAACTCTGAATAAGGTTCCGAAATTACTTGACATAAAAACTCCAATTAAGGGTGGTGAATAGTCTAACAAATAAAGATAATGATCAATGCAGCTATTTCAATCGGCTGCAAGAATATGTTCGGCATCGTCAAT
>JBPCUV010000391.1:0-11306 GCA_051010975.1 Desulfocapsaceae bacterium | reverse complement strand
CGCCAGCCGAGAGTCCCAACGGCCAAGACCCCACGGATCACTCCTCTGAACAGCCCTCTAATGACGCTTCACTGGAAAGCGATCCGGAGCAGCCCGGTAAGACCGGGCCTCAAGAAACCGTGAACTGAGCTTCCTCCTCTTCTGAGCAATCTACCTTGCTGCATTCGGGTAGTTCCAGGACAATGGTTGTACCAGCTCCTCTTTGAGACTCCACCAAAATCCTGCCGTGGTGCGCTTCGATGATCCCGTTGCAGAAAATTAGGCCTAGCCCGCTACCGGTTTCTCCCCTGGTGCCTTTGCTGCTGGTCTTGATATCGGATCTGAACAGCTTCTCGACGTAATCACGGCTCATCCCCTCGCCATTGTCCTTGACAGCAACACTCATGGCCCGCTTGGAATCCGGAAGATAGAGTTCGACCGTACCGCCCCGTTGACTGAATTTGATGGCGTTGGACATCAGGTTGTTAAGCACCACAAAATAGAGATGGCGATCAGCATAGACTTCCGCCTCCGGAGGAATGGAGTTTTTCATTCGGATTGCTTTGTCAAAAGCCTGGTTGATAAAGTTCTGGACGACCTCACCGGCCATATGATGGACATTGAAAAATGATTTTTCGAGCTTTAGGCCGCCGGTCTCCAATCGGTCCATGGACAGCAGATTGTCGATCATCTGCAGCATTCGCTGCCCGTTTATGACGATATTCTCCAGAAACTGGCGATGGATCTTGTGGGAAAAATGCTCGCGCTCCAGAATCCTTTTCAGCATCTGGGTCATTGAATAAAAAGGAGATTTCAGATCATGGGCCACCAGAGCCACCAGACGACTGCGCATGCCCATCGCCAGCTCAGCCTGTCGGCGTGCTTCCTGCAGGAAATGTTCAATACTCTTCTGCTCGGTGATATCGATGGCGATTTCCAGCTTCACAAAACGGCCGTCCGACCATCTGATAGCCTGATCCTTGGCCCGGTACCACTTTTTATTGAACGGATTCTGGTATTCCCATTGATAGGGTTCAAGCGGCTCCTCGGCGTCGGCAAGCAAGCGCTGGTTGTTGCAAAACATGCAGGGTTTGTCTTCAGCCGAATGAATGAGTTGATGACATTTTTTGCCCACCGGGTCAAAGCCAAACAAATTGCGCAGATAATCGTTCGCAAACAGGATTTCATGGGTTTCAAAATCGACCACATAAATAATACCTTCGATGGTGCCGACGATGCCTGATAACAGTTCATTGGACTGTTTTAGCTGGGCTTCGGCTTCGAGCCGTTCGGCAATTTCGCCGCTGAGCTGTCTATTGCGCTGGTCAAGTTCGCGGGTACGCTGGCTGATCTTCTCCTCAAGTTCAGCAAGATGATCTATCTGCTGGATATATCTAAATTCTTTTTCTTTCTTTGCGTTGATTCGATATTTGGCCAGCAGAAAGCATACTATACCGAAGAGCACCAGCAGAATAGCGGCGCCATGCTTAAGCGGGATTGCTTCTATCTCGTTTAAGTGGAGGGAGATGACTAACAGAACAAGGCCGGCAAATCCCCAGAGAAAAAGCAGAATGGTCTGCCCGACAATTCCTGCGAATATCCTTTTAAGCCGAAGTTCTCTGGAGGTTTTTCCTGCCATGATATCTAGTTACCAGGGATGACTCAGAAGGGCTCCTTTTAAAGTTATCAACCAGCCGATGAGAGATATCCTTCAATCGGCATTCAGTAGTGTGGAGTTGTGGAGAGAACCGATAGCAAAGAATAACTACGATTTCAGGGTACCGCAAATATTGTGGTCTCCAGGGAGTAAAGCACCTTCACACCGGTACCGGAACATTTGATAGTCCGTTTTTCAGATAGCTTTATGTCCAGAGCATCCCCTCTGAGACCCTGCCACTGAGCTGGGTAACAGAAGGATCCCGACTGTTTTTTGGGGGAGGGTATTTCGCTTAACACCACCTTTCCAGCTCAGCATCGGCACTTCACCTTGGCAACCTGGTCGAAGTGGGAGCCACCGAGCAGATCTTCACCAACCCGAGCCATCGGCTTACCGAGGACTACATCACCGGCCGTTTCGGCTAACGGAAAGAAGCCACTTAGCAATCAATTGCGTCTTCGGAGGTACGCTCGACAACCTCTTACGCTCTGGATTTTCAGTGAAACCGTCACTCTTGACGGCTCTACTTTCCAGTCGAAAAATGAGTTAAGAAAGAATCAATAGGGGTGTATCTGGCAGGGACTATCCTGTTTTTGGTTATTATCGATCAAACTCCCGACTTATGCGCTGCCACTGCTCGCCAATCCGTTCACTGCTGGCCACGATCCTGCCAACCATCTCCCGCTGTTCGGCTGATAACTCATCGGTTCCCGATTCAAGCAGCAGTTCAGCGTAATTCATCACTGCGTTAAGACTATTCGTTGTTTCATTCACCGTTTCAGACAACAAATCGTGGTCGCCCTCGCCAGGTGCACTATCGCTCTGGGCGGACGACCGGCGGCTGGTCAGCATCTCGTTGACCGACTCGACCAGCACCTGCAGCTCTGTTCCTGCCTCGGGCGAGCATCGAAAGCCCTGTGCTTCTTCGACTTCTCCTGTCGCCGCCTGACGAGAGAGATCAAGCAGCGGGCGAACTCCTCTTTTATAAAGAACAATCAGAATAAAACTGGCGCAACTTATGAGAATGCCCATCGTGCCAATCACCGTGAGCTGAAAGCCGATTACCGAATCCCTGATATGGCCGGTGATGATGCGATCGACCTTGATCAAATTTTCACCGATCCGCCGCATTTCTCTCTGCAGTTCAAGGCTGGATGTTTTTTCTGATTCAGCAACTTCCAGTCTACGCAGCCCGATGACCAGACCGCTTAGATCTATGGTATCGGCCATTGCCAGCTTGTATTGGGCGGGGATAATCTTGTAATCGTAGAGTTTTGAAACCAGGGTGTTGAGCTGCTCGATATCAGGGATTATGGTCTTGAGTTCTTCAAACCTGCCGCTGATCATCATTTCTGTAACCTGATCGCGGATCGTACTGAATCCGAATAACGTCCGTTCGCTGAGGCTGCTGATCTCAGCGTATTGATCGTTCAGCCGGTATTGACGCACGCCAAGTATAATGACCAGCAGCAACGACATGCCGATAATTATAAAGCTGATGTACAACAGGGACTTGACGGATCTGAACATAATGATTTTCAGGCTTCGACAGCGCCGGCTTCACAGGCGTCGACAGACTCGTTCTCCATCTGGAATTCATATTTCTTTTTAACCGAACATGAATAGATGATGTCGAACTCTTCACCGTCAACGGTTTCTACCTGCATGAGTATATCGGCCAACACTGAGAGGAATAATCGCTCGTTGCTTAAGATGGCAACCGCTTCTGCGTAACACTCATCGAGAAGATTTCTGATCTCTTTATCCACCTGATTAGCGGTGCGGATACTCATTGCCAGACGCTGGTTCGTCGCTCCGAGGAAGTCGCCGTCGTCAATCATGTATACCTGTGGCCCCAAGCCCTCGCTCATCCCCCATTTGCAGACCATACTGGTCGCCAGATCGGTGGCCTGCTGGATATCGGACTGACCACCGGTGGATTTGATACCGAACACCAGCTTTTCGGCAGCCCGTCCTCCCATCAGCGTCGTAATCCTGTTCTTGAGGTATTGTTTTGAGTAAGCCTGGCGGTCGTTCATCGGCAGCTGCTGGGTTTGGCCGAGGGCCCGCCCCCGGGGAATGATGGTAATTTTATGAACCGGGTCACTGTCCGGCAACATTTTAGCCACGATGGCATGACCTGCCTCATGGAAGGCAAGAATCCGTTTATCGCGCTCCGTGATTACCATGCCTTTTCTTTCCACACCGAGCAGGATTCTGTCGCGAGCCTGATCAAAATCGCTCTGATCAATCTCCTTCTTACCGTGCCGGGCAGCAAGCAGTGCAGCCTCATTTACGAGACTGGCAATCTCTGCACCGGTGAACCCTGAAGTCATTACCGAAATATTTTCAAGATCGACATCTGAGCTGACTTTCACTTTCCGGCAATGAACATCCAGAATCTTTCTCCTGCCTTTGATATCAGGTGGTACGATGGTGATTTGCCGATCGAATCGACCGGATCTCTTAAGTGCGGGATCGAGAATATCGGGGCGGTTGGTTGCTGCCATTACGACGATATTGTCGGAGGGGCTGAAGCCATCCATTTCAACCAGCAGGGCATTGAGGGTCTGGCCACGCTCGTCATTACCGTCTGATGAGGAGGATTTTCTTGAAGCCCCGACCGCGTCGATCTCGTCGATGAAAACGATACAGGGGGCATTCTTTTTAGCTTCGCCAAACAGGTCGCGGACCCTTTGGGCACCGACTCCGACGAACATTTCTACAAAATCGGAGCCACTGAAACTATAAAAAGGTACTCCTGCTTCTCCGGCAATTGCCCGGGCCAATAAGGTCTTGCCGGTGCCGGGCGGTCCCTGAAGCAAAACGCCCTTTGGTGTGGTTGCCCCTATTTCGTTGTAGAGTTCAGGATCTTTCAGAAAACCGACTATTTCCTGAAGTTCCTCTTTCGCTTCAGGAATACCTGCAACATCATCGAAAGTGATCTCCTGCTGATCTTCGGCCCCGGGTGAGATTAATTTTTCATTGGCAAAAACGGAGGCAGGGGTAGCCGGCTTGATGCGCAGAGACAGCCAGGACACCAGCAGTAGTGAGACGGCAAAAACCAGGCCGATGCCAAAGAAGAGGATCTCGGTGTAATCTTTGCGATAGGAAACCCTGATTGAGCCAGCGTGCCAGCTTGACACAAGATAGGCGGGCTCCTGAACCACTGTCATATACTGGTTGCCATCTTCGGTGGTCACCTGTACCACATCATCTTTGACCACCAGCTGGGTCACGCGATTCTGATCAATGTCATTGAGCAGATCGGAGAAATCCTTCTGTGCCAGTCTCGTTTCGAGATGATAAATCATCCCGCCGATAAAAAAGACAAAACTGAAGATAAAATATATCAGTAGATTTCTGACCAGTATCGCCATTATCCAGTAGCACCTCGATTACATCGGCCGCTCATATTTCTTTCAGCTCATGCGTTTTTTCTGCTCATTTCAACCGATTACTACCTTTATACAACTATTTGTCTAAATTATAAAGATATCCCTTCCTGGCGGACAATTGAAATTACTACAAAAAAAGGCCGTGGAACCTTTCGGTTCCACGGCCTCTAAACCTTCAGCCAGTCTTACTATTACATGCCGGTCACCGCTTTGAACCAGTCACCGACAAAAGCCAGCGGGCCGCCACTTGCCGCCATACCACCAACTATGCAGGCCAAACTCCAGAGACCGACAAGGGTCCCAAAGGCTGCAACGGTGATTACACCGATCTTGGAGATTTCTGTGGTTGCATCCTGGGTTACGGATGTCGTGGTATCCACCTTCCGTTGTACTTTGGTACGCTCACTCATCTTTTCCACCCCGCCTATCAGGATCCAATAACAGCTCTGAACCAATCAGCAACCAGAGCTCCAGGTCCGCCACTTGCTACCATGCCGCTCACCAGGGCAACTGTCGCCCAGAGGCCTATTGCCAGAGAGCATACCCCAACTACTGCAATACCCACTTTGTAGACTTGCTCATCTACTTTAGCATGACTTCTGGTTTGAGTTTTGGTTCTTTTAAGAATGGCTGTTTTCATAAGGTGACCTCATTTATTGAGTTGTTGTTGTCTGACTCGTTGCGTCTCTGTGTACTACATTGCATCACCTGTGCCACAATGTATAGTTTTTCTCTGAACGGTTTCCCAACAACTCATTAAGTAATTGATATATATTATATTTTTGTATTTAAAAAAAAATCAACTTGTCAACGCGGTAAGATTTTCGTGATATGAAACGGGATAAAAAGGTGTTGCATTAAGTGTCGCGTCGCAACAGGTCGCTACAGTTTTCGCAACACTGCGCAACAATTCTTCAGGTGGTTTGAATATCGAGCCGCTTCATTTTTCTATATAGCGTGGATCGATCTATGGACAGCAGCCTGGCGGCTTTTGATTTATTTCCTCCGGCCTGTTCCAGCGCCTCCAGCAGTTCCTGCCGCTCGTCCTTAACCTCTGAGGCAGCAATGCGGTTACTTGATTGCCGAACAGATTCCCCCATTGATCCACCCGCATCGATCGACGTACGTTCGATAATTCTCACCAGGTCTTCAGGCAGATGTTCTACCAGCAGATTTGGCCCGTCGCAGAGAATGCAGCCTCGTTCCATCACGTGGCGCAGCTCCCTGACATTTCCCGGCCAGGAATAGGTGGTAAGAATTTCCATGGCCCTGTCGGAGACGCTGTGGATGCGACGACCATGTTTTTCACAGAAAAAAATCAGAAAATGGTTGATAAGCAGCGGCAGACATCTATGCCGGTCACGAAGCGGCGGCAGAATGATTTCGACAACTTTGAGCCGATAATAGAGATCTTCCCGAAATTGTCCCACTCTCACTTTCTCTTTGAGGTCGACATTGGTGGCGGCAATCACCCTGACATCGACTTTGACGGGATTATCGCTTCCCACCGGAGTGAAGGTCATCTCCTGCAGAAAACGCAGTAGTCTGAGTTGCATTTTCGGTGTAATATCACCGACCTCATCAAGCAATAAGGTTCCCTTGTCAGCCTGAAGCAGTCGTCCGGGCCGATCTCGATCTGCGCCGGTGAACGCCCCTTTGCGGTGACCAAAAAGCTCACTCTCCAACAGATTTTCGGCCAGCGCGGCACAGTCCACTTTGATCAGCGGCATCGAACTGCGACCGCTCTCTTCATGGAGGGCCTCGGCGGCCAGTTCCTTGCCGGTGCCCGATTCGCCGGAAATCAGCACAGTAGTCTCAACCTTGCCGACATTCTCGATGAGCCGGTAAATCCTCTGCATTACTTCGCTTGCCCCCACAAAACCGTGAAAATGGTTACGGTCCTGCAGCGTGTTTTTATCTTTGGCAACCGTTATATCTCGAGCAACGAGCACCGCACCCTTGAGCGAGTGGTCACCTGTTTCCAAAGGAGCACCGTTGAGCAGGAGCATCTTCACCGAACCATCCGGCTTGACACACTCCACCAGGTGCTCGCGGATAACTTCTCCAGTCTCGATTACCTTCCTGGCGTCTTTAAGACAGGCCGCTCCCATCTCACCGGGTATCTTATCAACCCGATCGGTGACGTCCACATTGAAAGCCTCGAGCCATTTCTGAGCAGACTGGTTCAGTTTGAGAATATTCAAGTCGTGGTCGACGGCAATAATAGCGTCCCTGACTGAGCTGATAATTGCCTCGAGATAATATTGATACCTCTGATTTTTCCTGATGAGTTCTTGTTTCTCTCTCTCCAGCTCCCGATACTTCAGTGCCTGGGCAACGATCTTGAGTAGTTTTTCCTTGTTTACCGGTTTGGAAATGTAATCGAAGGCGCCGTAACGGACTGCCTCAGAAGCGGAATCGAGATTGGGGAAACCGGTGATCATGACCACTGGACAAGTGATACCCGTTTCATGAATATGCCGAAGCAGATCAGTTCCCTTATCACCCTCCAAGACAATGTCGCTGATGATCAGATCAAAAGAGTGGGTGTTGATCAACTCTATTGCCCGTGCCAGGGTATCCGCCACTTTTACATTTTCGTAGCCTTCACGCCGGAGAAACATCTCGAAGGTAAGACGCAGACTTTCCTCATCATCGACAATCAGGATAGTGCGGTCAAGCATCGGCTTCTCTCCTCGATCCTTCGGTGGCGGGTATGTCAAAAGCAATGTCAGTATATTTGTTGAGAACCGAATCGACGCTCAAGGTTCCCCCGTGGTTCTGAATGATGCCAAAACTGATACTCATGCCAAGACCGGTTCCCTGCCCCTTTGGCTTACTGGTGAAAAAAGGTTCGAACAGTTTGTCAAGAATCCCCTGAGGTATGCCGGTACCCAGATCCCGGATCACTGTACGAATTCTGTTTCCTCCCTCCTCTTTAACCTTTTCGCAGGAGATGATGATCTTTTTGTCGGGTGACGAATTAGGGTAGCGTTCGTTAAGTGCGTATCGGCTGTTATTTATCGCATTGAAGACCACCTGCTGGAGCTGCATGAAGTTTCCGATCACATGGCAATCCTCGCGGGAAAAGTTTTGTTCTACCCGGATTCCTTCTTTACGAAGCTGGTGATCGACCAGTGACAGACATTCGCTTACCACTTCCCGAACGTCAACCTGACTCAGCTCATTTTCGTTTTCCCGGGCAAAGGAAAGAAGACTGTCAATGATATTGGCGATCCTCTCACCCTCATTTACGATTCTGGAGGATAACTCCGCCTGCAGCGACTCTGCTTCGGCGTCATCGAGCAGCAGTTGAGCAAAATTTATGATACCGTTGATTGGATTGTTTACCTCGTGGGCGACACCGGCCGCCAGTTCACCGATTGCGGCGAGCTGAGCTGTTCTGATCGACTCGACTTTGAGGGATTCCTCCCGGCTCAATCTTCTGGCCTGCAGCATCACTGAATCGATGTCACCTCCTTCGGCGACCAACGGAGTAATGATCAGATGGTACTCGCCACCAAGTCCCGGCAGTCGGGTATCCTCGCTTTTAGCTTGGCGGGTAAGCAGAAATTCTTCCAACGGGCACTTGATATGGGGCCAGCGGCCACCATGGATAATCTGACAGATTCCGGTACCGATTATCTCTTCACGACTCTTTCCGGCAGCCTTTAAAGCGGCTTGGTTAACCTCGGTTATCACACCTTCCGGCGTTGTCAGAAGTACCGGATCAGAAATCAACTGGAGCAGTTCAGTAAGCTCACCCGTTTTTTTGCCTCTAACCATCTTCGATTTTTCCACCTTCAGTCATATCCGCCCTTGAACTGCACATCGCAGCCCTTGTTGGCCCGAAAATTTTCTTCTGCACCATACTACTATTACTCTGTAAACATGTAAAATATAACGATGTGGTAATTGCAAGGATGCTTATTTAAGCGTATAATGAAATATAGATTTTATAAGACATCACAACCAGATTGATTGCTAAAAGATAAGTTAATGGAAACTAACAGAAATACCAGAATCAAGAATCCCGACATCGGCTATATTACCATCGATGAACAGGGGCGCATTTGCTCTTGCAACGAGCTGGCTGCAGCACTTCTCAACGCCGACGGAACTCAACTGCTCAACAACAGGCTCGATGAAGTAATTGCCGGTGACTATCGCTTTGAACAACTTGCAGAAAGGCTTAAAGAACCTTTGAAAACGCTGCAGAACGAGCAGTTCAATCTGCCTGACTTTCATGACGGTCAAAAGGACACACTGAGCGTTCGTGTCGTCAGATTTGTCGATTCCGAGGGGGAATACAGGGGTGGCTACATCGGTCTCATAGACCGGTCCGGGGCGGTCACCGCCAGGGCGCTGGCGCTCAACTCCATTGCCGAGGGAGTGTTTACCGTTGATGAGGAAATGAAGATAACCTCGTTCAATGAAGCCGCCGAGAGAATGACCGGCTGGCGCCAGGAAGAAGTGATAGGCAAACCATGCAAAACTGTTTTTTGTTCAAACATCTGTGGCAGTTCATGCGCCCTCTCGACCGCCACAGCCAATAACTGCAATATCCTCGTCGACAGAGACGTCTATATGACCAGAAATGACGGTTCATCTTTTCCGGTCAGAATCAGTGCCACCCCATTAATTAACGAGAGTAACCAGATCATCGGCGGAGTCGAAACATTTCGCGATATCAGCGAAATGGTGCAGAGTGACTTGATCATCAATGCCGTGGCCGACGGTGTTGTCACCTTTGATGACAAGGGCATCATCACTTCTTTCAATGCCGGTGCTCAGCAGATTACCGGTTGGACCGAAGAGGAAGTGGTGGGCAGGTCCTGTGACGAGATGTTCTTCGGCGCCGACAGCGTGGTTGCCTGCCCGATCATGGAGACTAACCGCGACGGCGAACCGTGCAATATCATTGACCAGGACGGCTATGTGGTCGACAAAGACGGGTTTAATATCCCCATTTCGGTATCTATCACCCCGATGCTTGATGCGGAGAGGGAACCGATCGGCTGCGTGCAGACCTTCAGGGACAATACCCAGGCACTCCAAAACAAACTGATTCTAGATTCCATTGCCGACGGTGTGTTCACTGTCGACAGGAACTGGAGGATCACTTCTTTCAACCTGGCTGCAGAAATCATTACAGGCTGGGAGAGAGAAGATGCCATCGGCAGCTTTTGCAGCGATGTTTTTCACAGCTCGATTTGCGGCAAGAACTGTGCCGTGGCCGAAGCGCTATATACCGGCAAACCGGTAACCAATCGCTCGATTACCATCGAGGATGCCGACGCTAAAAGAAAACCGGTGAGCATCAGTGCTGCTCCGCTGCTCGACGTGGTCGGTAACGTCATTGGCGGGGTTGAGACTTTTCGCGACCTGACGGTTGAGGAAACACTGCGCAAGCAGTTGATGCAGCGTTTCACCTTTGACGAGATTATCAGTAAGAGCCCGTCGATGCAGCGCTATTTCGATATCCTTCCCGATATTGCCATCAGCGACTCGACCGTGTTGATTCTGGGGGACAGCGGGACTGGCAAGGGCCTGCTGGCCGAGGCGGTGGTCAACTCTTCCTCGAGGCGAGACAAGCCCTTTATCTCAGTCAACTGCGGGGCCATTCCTGAAACCCTGCTGGAATCGGAACTGTTCGGCTATCGCTCGGGGGCCTTTACAGATGCCAGAAAAGACCGTGAGGGCCGTTTCAGTGCCGCTAACGGGGGCACTATTTTTCTAGACGAAATAGGCGACATTCCCCATTCCTTGCAGGTCAAACTACTCAAAGTGCTCGAGGAACATGTCTATGAGCCCCTCGGTTCGAATGAATCGATAAAAGTAGACATCCGGGTCATCGCCGCTACCAATCGGGACCTCAAAGCCCTGGTCGAGGAAGGATCGTTTCGCGACGACCTCTATTATCGCCTCAATGTGGTGAACATTACGCTGCCGCCGCTGCGCGACAGAAAGGAGGATATCCCGCTGCTGATCGAACATTTCATCGACAAATTCAGAGCCGAAAAGCAGAAAGATATCAATGGAGTAAGTGACAAGGTATTGACCCGTTTGATGCAGCACTCATTCCCTGGCAATATCAGAGAACTGGAAAACATCATCGAATATGGCTTCATCCTCTGTCCAGGAGGACTGATTCAGGAGCATCATCTTCCCGATTCGTTCCACCTCGATGAGCCCGCAGACAGTTTTGATAAAAGTCTGCAGAGCGGCGGGATCAGCCTTGAAGAGATCGAAAAGCAGGCGATACTCGGAGC
>JBPCUV010000390.1:0-6386 GCA_051010975.1 Desulfocapsaceae bacterium | reverse complement strand
GGTATGAAGACATTGTTGCCGCTGACTTCGATAGACAGGGGTGGTCTAGTGCTCTTTATTTTCCCGTCTGCAAGTTCGGCGCCGGGGGCATTTGCGACATTCGTGTACCTGATGTTTCCCTGAGCATCTCGGTATTGATAGACCTTGTTCAGTTCTTTTTGGGCTTGACTCTTTTCTGACTTTACGGATGGAGTAACGATTCCATTTTCGGTTACCTGCTGATCAACTGATTCCTTTTTGTTGATGATGGTTTTCTTAGCAACTCCACCGAAAACCAGAATTACGGCAACGATGATTACAAGCTTATAGTGAAGAGTAGTTTTTTTCCTGCGTGCTCGTCTTAGCTTTCTATTGATCTTCCGTGAATGTTGATTTTTAAGGTTTTGGACATGGAACTTGTGGGTCTTTAATCCCGGATCGAGCCGATAATCTTCTATTTTTTTGATGATTTCTTCGACTTCAAAGTCACCGAACAGTGGTTCTGTCTTGGACTTGATATATTCTATATACCCTCCCGCATAAGTGACATTATCAGGCATTGCAGTTTTAAATGTACTCTCCCCAACGAAGACGATGACCGAGAATATCTTATTGGGCATCAACCCGAGAATCTCCTCCAGTGCTTTCGTGTGCAGATAGTTCTGCCTCAGCGGATTTTGGAAATTGCTTTTGTGCTTGTATATCTGCTGGGTCCACTCCTTGTTGTCTTTGCTGCCGAATATCCAGCCTTTCATATTTTTTGTTTCAACAACGAAAAGACCGTACTTCGAGACAATTATATGGTCGATTTGTGTGGTGCTGTCCTCTGTCGGCAGGGTGACATTCTTAATGAGATGGTAAATCTTCTTGTCTAGAAAGAACTTAGCCAGCAAGTTGACGATGAGTTCGCCGAACCAGCCTTTTACAGAATTGCTTCGCGCTAGAAAGGTTAAACCTCCGATCAGCAGAACAATGATTGCCAACTTGAGTATAAGCTGTAGTGAAATCATCTTTGTTAATTATGCTCTCGACTTTTGAGAAGACAACGGGATTATATCCATTTTCAGGACGTGCTGTTTCAGCATATAGTGGTGGCTGGAATTGTCAAATGATACGGGGAAGAGAGGAAGATTATCTGATACACTTGCATTTCGGTAAAGGTAAGGCCAAGGGAAGCGATCAGGAACCGTTTAAAAAACCGATATTATTTTTTATGGCAAAAACCAGAACGATAGAAGCCAGAATAGCACCAGAAATATCTGGTACCTGATATTAAAGAAGACAGAATTACCTCACGAGAAATTTCACATTACCCGCCATACTTTCCCCGGTCTCCTGCTGGCCGCAAATGTTCCTATCTCATGCCTGAGCAAGACTATGGGTCACAGCCGCATCTAGTGTTTGTCGACATCTATGGTCATTTTATGCCTGATAGAGATCAATCAGCAATAAACGTAGTTGACCAATTTGGTACTCCTATGGCACCCACAAAAAACAAAACCCTCGTAACCAACTAAGATTACGAGGGTTTTGGAAACTTGGTGGCGATGCAGGGACTTGAACCCCGGACAACACGGATATGAGCCGTGTGCTCTAACCAGCTGAGCTACATCGCCAGGTCGTGAAGGACACAATAGATACCTTATTCATCTATCAGTGTCAACAGAAAATGTGGCCGGCACTCCCGGTGTCAGAGGGAAGCGGGCTTGTTTACCCGTGCTGAAAGAAACAAAAAAGGGGCTCATCGCTGAGCCCCTTGGATACTAAAAATCAATAGACCGCAGGTAGGTCGGGTCGGCTTACATCATGCCGCCCATTCCTCCCATACCGCCCATGCCGCCTCCCGGAGGCATACCGCCCATGGCAGCAGCTCCACCATCATTGTCCTCAGGCAGATCAGCGATCACAGCCTCGGTGGTGAGCAGCATTCCGGCAACAGAGGCTGCATTCTGCAGCGCAGTGCGGGTTACCTTGGCAGGATCGATAACACCTGCTTCGATCAGGTCGCCGTACTCTTCGGTAGCGGCGTTCAGGCCATGTGCTCCCTCGAGCTTCTTCACATGTTCGACGACAACAGAGCCTTCCAGACCGGCATTTTCGGCTATCTGGCGAATGGGCTCCTCAAGAGCACGCAGCAGGATATTCTTGCCAAGAGACTGCTCAGGAGAAAGCTCTAGAGCGTTGAGTGCTTCGAGGCAGCGAATATAGGCAACGCCACCACCCGGAACCACGCCTTCCTCTACCGCAGCGCGGGTAGAGTTAAGGGCATCCTCAACACGGGCTTTCTTCTCTTTCATCTCGATCTCGGTGGCTGCACCAACATTGATTACCGCAACACCGCCGATCAGCTTGGCCAGACGCTCCTGCAGTTTCTCGCGATCGTAATCGGAGGTGGTGTCCTCGATCTGGGTGCGAATCTGCTTGACGCGGGCAGCGATCTTCTCTTTTTCACCGGATCCATCAATGATGGTGGTGTTGTCTTTGTCAACCACGATGCGCTTGGCAGTGCCAAGGTCGTTGATGGTGATATTCTCGAGCTTGATACCGAGGTCTTCGGTAACAACCTGTCCACCGGTAAGGATGGCGATGTCTTCGAGCATTGCTTTTCTGCGATCACCAAAACCCGGTGCTTTGACTGCAGCAACGTTCAGGGTGCCACGCAGTTTGTTGACAACCAGGGTAGCCAGTGCTTCACCGTCCACATCTTCGGCGATGATGAACAGCCCCTTGCCCATTTTGGCAACAGACTCAAGTACCGGCAGCAGATCTTTCATGTTCGAAACCTTCTTCTCTACCAGCAGCAGATAAGGCTCGTCCATGGCAACTTCCATGCGATCCGGGTCAGTGACGAAATAGGGAGAAAGGTAGCCACGGTCGAACTGCATACCTTCAACTACATCCAGGGTGGTCTCCATTGATTTTGCTTCTTCGACGGTGATGACGCCTTCTTTACCAACTTTGTCCATTGCTTCGGCGATGATGTTGCCGATGGCCTCGTCACTGTTGGCGGAGATGGTGCCGACCTGAGCGATCTCTTTCTGCTCTTTGGTCGGGGTTGAAATACCCTGCAGGGCTTCAACAACCACTTCAACGGACTTGTCGATGCCGCGCTTGAGTTCCATCGGATTGTTGCCCGCGGCTACCAGCTTGGCGCCTTCAGTGTAAACAGCCTGAGCCAGAACAGTTGCGGTGGTAGTACCGTCACCAGCCACGTCGGAGGTCTTGGAAGCAACTTCCTTGACCATCTGGGCACCCATGTTTTCGAACTTGTCCTGCAATTCGATCTCTTTGGCGACAGTCACACCGTCCTTGGTGATGGTCGGGGCGCCGAAAGATTTATCGATCAGAACATTGCGGCCTTTCGGGCCTAAAGTAACTTTGACAGTATCTGCCAGGGTGTCGATTCCGATGAGAATCTTCTCACGACCCTTGACACCGAATTTAATATCTTTACCAGCCATTGGAATTTCTCCTTTATTCAGTTAGTGCAAATTAGGGTTGAAACAAATAGTTCAGATGCGCCTTACTCGACAATGCCAAGTACGTCATCTTCACGCATGATCAGATAGTCCTCTCCACCAAGCTTCACATCGGTGCCGCCATATTTAGAGAAAAGGATTACATCTCCTTCCTTAACCTGCAGTTCGACACGTTCGCCTGCATCGTTTGTTTTACCTGGACCAACTGCCACGACTTTTCCCTCAGCCGGTTTTTCTTTTGCGCTGTCGGGAATAATGATGCCACCGGCAGTTTTTTCTTCCTCTTCGAGCCTCTGAACAAGAAGACGATCATTCAACGGACGAATTTTCATTGTTTCCTCCTCAACTACTTAATTACCATTTTTGAGTTATGTGTCGGCTGCGCCACAACGAACGCAACCCCTGTTTATCTGGCCGCAAAAACGGCCTTATTTTGAACACGGCAAAATATAGTCGTGCTTAACTAAAAATCAAGGGGCAGCTGCACTTTTTTTGCAGCCGCCCCCTAAAACATACTAGGCTGTTGTTTTACCGTTTTTATTTAGAATTGGAATCGAGCAGAAATTACCCTTCAGCCAACCTTGACCGTCCAGCCGAACGGATCCTCTGCGTGCCCGTACTGAATTGCCTGAAGTTCTTCAAATAATCGGGCAGACAGCGGGCCAGTTTGACCATCGTTGATCGGGTAGGAGACATCTTCGTAAAGCAGTTCACCGACCGGTGAAATCACCGCTGCGGTGCCGGTCGCAAAACTCTCCTGTAAGGTGCCGCTCTCTGAAGCCTCGAGTACCTCATCAATGGAAATCGGACGCTCCTCGACCTCGATATCCCAGCTCTGGGCCAGCTTGATTACCGAATTTCTGGTAATACCGCCCAAAATAGATCCTGACAGTGGTGGGGTAATCAGTGTGTCGTCAATGCTGAAAAATATATTGGAGGTACCCACTTCCTCAATGTATTTGCGCTCGCAGGCATCAAGCCAGAGTACCTGTGTACAGTCGCGCTCTTTTGCCTTTTCTGAAGCAAGCATTGAGGCGGCATAATTGCCGGCCGTCTTGACATCGCCTACCCCGCCTTTGACAGCCCTGACATAGTCGGTGCAGACACAGATCCTGGTGGGGCTGAAGCCTTCTGCATAGTAAGCACCAACGGGGCTCATTATAATATAGAAGAGATAGTTGTCGGCCGGTTTCAAGCCCAGAAACGGATCGACACCGATCATGGTCGGCCGTAGATAGAGTGAGGCACCTTCGGCTGCGGGAACCCAGCGACGATCAAGATAAACCAGTCCCTTGAGAGCCTTGAGCACCTGCTCCACAGGAAAACGGGGCATGCTCATCCGGGTGGCCGCGTTGTTCATCCTCTCGAAATTGTCGGCGGGTCTGAACAGGTTGATCTGGTCGTCCCTGCTCCGGTAGGCCTTCAGACCTTCAAAAATTGCCTGCCCATAGTGGAGAACGGTGGATGCAGGGTCCATGGTAAATGATGCATAGGGCATTATCTCACCATTGTGCCAGCCCTGATCACGGTTCCATTCCATCAGGAACATATGATCGGTGAAATATCTGCCGAAACCAAGATTTTCAACCGAAGGCATGTCCTTTAAAGTCTCCGCCTTCTCAAGTGAAATATCCAGATCTTTCCACATGATACAATCTCCACACTCGACGTATTTTGCTTCCCAATGTCACCGGTTCATTATATAGTCATATATTTTAGGCGGTGTCTGAAGCAGAAGGATAACACCATAACTCAGCCCGAACGATAAATGCAAACATAATTGCGCCAAGAGATTTTCTCAGGCCATTTTGAACAGCTCAACAGATGAATTCACTTCAGAATAACAATCATGAATATCCACCCAACGGGCCCAGTCCGATGAGGGTTCGTTATTTCCTGATCGTCTTTCTGATCTCGATTTTTTTTCTCGGCCGGGTTCTTTACCCATTCATGTCGATCCTGGTAATGTCCTTCATCCTTTCAACTCTTTTTCGGCCGGCCTATCTGCTTTTCAACAGAAAACTTCCCAATACGCCGGCCTCGCTGACCACTTGTCTGCTTATCACCGCCCTCGTCTTCGTTCCCCTGGTGTTTTTTATCACGGCATTGTCCAACGAAGCGCTCACTGTCTATCAGTGGGGACGGGACAGCAGGGTCTGGCTGAAAGTGCAGCTCTTTATCCAGGAGAGTTCCTTCGTCGCCCAGGTTCTTGAGTATCTTAACGAGGTTGGTTTTGTGATTGACCCGACCCAGATCTCCGACTCGCTTTCTTATGTGGTCAAAATGGGCGGCCTTATGCTCTACAACCAGGCCAGCGCCTGGGCGGCTAACATCGCCCAGTTTTTCTTTTTATTTATGATGATGATCCTGGTGATCTTCTTTCTGCTCATCGATCTGCCGAAACTCATTAATTACCTGATCCACCTGTCGCCGCTGCCCGATGACGAGGATCGGCTGCTGATCGAAAAATTCCAGGAAATTGCTAATGCGGTTCTGAAGGGAAACGGAATCTGCGGAATAATCCAGGGGATAATCGGCGGCATAGTTTTCCAGATCATGGGCCTGAATTCACCGATCCTGTGGGGCTGTATTATGGCGATCCTCGCCTTTTTACCGATCTTCGGTATCGGTCTGGTGATGATACCCGCCGCAGTGATCCTGGCCTTCAACGGCAACATCGGTGCCGGTATCTTTCTGTTCTGCTTCTATATGGTTCTGTCGTTCTCGGTCGAATACCTGCTCAAGCCCAAGCTGGTCGGTGACCAGGTGCAGATGCACACCCTGCTTGTCTTCCTGTCGATCATCGGCGGGCTCAGCGTCTATGGAATCCTGGGGATCATCTACGGTCCGCTGATCGTCACCGCCTTTATCACTCTCTCCGAGATTTATCTAAAAAAGTACGATTATTACGTGCAGAACTTCTAAAAA
>JBPCUV010000389.1:0-5141 GCA_051010975.1 Desulfocapsaceae bacterium | reverse complement strand
AGGAATAAGCGGTTCAACCGATGGCGTTGTGACCAGGATTCTACTCTTGCTCGAGTAAATATGCGGTATTTGATTGTCAGGAGTAAGGTCAGAAGGACAAATGCAAAGTTAAGACCTCAACCTAGTTACTCAGTTGTTATTACTCTTCTCGCAGCCGGTGAAGGCCATACTCAAATTCATTAAGAGTTGTTGACAATCTTCTTCATTATCAGATCAGATTGTAGTTCATTTCCTATTCGGAATGAATGCTGCCCTGCCTCCTTGAATCCCATTTTCTCATAGAAGGTGATTGCGTTGACATTCTTTTCCCATACACCCAACCAGACATATGCCTTCTTGTTTTGTATAGCTTGCTGAAAGGCATATTCCATTAATACCTTGCCCAATCCTTTTCCTTTGTGTTCTTTCCGTACATAGATTCTCTCAACTTCAACTGAATCAAAATCATTAATATCCGATTGAGCTGGTGCATAATTCATTTTTAAATAGCCAGCCAATTTGCTGTCTGAATAAATAAAATAAAATTTGCAGTATGTCTTACCCAGTTCTTGCGCCAGTTTCTCCAAGCTGAATGATTCATTTAGATACTTGTCCATGGTTTCTGGACTATTCATTGGCCTAAATGTTTCATCAAACGTTTCAAACCCAATCTCCTGTAATACATTTAAATCATTCAGCAAACACTGCCTAATGTCTATGCTCATGGGATTTCCTTGATGTAATGGATGCTCAGGCTCGGTTCACACCGGTATATATATATTGCAGATTGCTCCAGTTCTTATGGATGAAGGGGCAGCTTTTTCGGCCTGATGTAGTAGCGGAAGTAGCCGACGAGATTGGAACTGATGAACAGAGCTTCCATCAGCACGGCTCCTGGTGAGCCAGCGAGATAGTTATGCGTAATCCAAATCATCGTGCCTATTAGCATCAACTGCCTGAGAAGTTTATCTTCTTTGCAAAAAGAGGCCACAGTCGTAAAGACGGTTGCAGTGCAACCGAGGACAGACAGTAATCCTTCAAAAGACAAAGTCGAAATGATTAATGTGATTAAAATGAAGACCCACATTATTCTTTTCGATGTTGTAAACAGGCTGCTGGTAAAACGAGCTGCGGCAAGCAACCCCAAAAAGGCAGCAGTCCAGTGGCCCAAAAGCATGAAATGGCTTGAAATGAATGTTGCCGAAACAATCAAACATGCCACAATCTTTTTTCGTTCTTTAAACTGGAAGGAAAGAATATCAGAGCAGATAGCGATCCCAATCAGAATCTGGGACAAAACAAAATTGGAGATCAATATTCTACCTGTAGTGTGATGTTGAAGATCAAGGTTTAACAAAAATTTGTACAATACTTACACTTAAATCTCTACTAGCACAATTGACTCTGATTTTACTTCTGCTGGAGAATGCATATTTTTCCTGTGAAGTTGAGATTTTGCCACACCGACAGGAATCCTTCCTGAGATTGAAGCGTTTCTGATGCGATACAGACATAATATAGGCTTGGAGTGTCTTCTGGAGTTTAAGATTGGCAGTAATATACTTAGACTGAAGAGGGGGATCAGTTCTTCTTTGCATTGAGAAATTTATTCTATGGCTTTAGTGGCTGCCTCACGCCCTAATTCGAAGTTACCTAAAACCATTCAGGTCTATCCGATCTAATATTAGTCAGGCATGGCATCCATCTTGCTTAATTCATAATACGAAGCGCCAAGATGACAGAATATTGACACTTATAGTCAGAAGATGGTTGATATGGCACATAACGGATGACTTCTGACTAGGCAGAAACCCGGATCATTCCCACATTATCCGGGTTTCTGCATATTTCTAACGTAATTGAACCTTCTCACTCTTGTTAAAACTGATGATGCCCAACATTTACTACCCGAAGGTTATAGATAATAAAGATTTTGAGTTGAAAATGAGTATTCATGAACGAGGGATAAATTATGTCCAAAACCTATTAGATCGTTCAGGATTTACAATTCATATTGTTAACAAAGACCTCAGCAGCCACTCTCAACTTTCAGCCAAAGCTGGTGACAGAAGTCTACTGATTGCTGTTCACACCGCCTGTCACCCTGATGCAGGAAGACTGGTTAAAGAGAACCGAGAAAAACTAATTAAAGAATCAGAGACACTCGATGCTGTGCCATATTTTGCGGGTATATTATTGACTTCAATGAATGATGGACATATTCAGGCCGAAGATATAGCAAAAGAGAGTGAGCACAAAGTTATCTTCAATGGAATGGCTGTTATACGTTAGTCGAAGGAGATATCAGACAATGGGCAGTACCCCGGAAAGTTCAGGGTAACTCAAAATAAGCTCATCCCCTGTAATTACGTGGATATTTAATATGCAAACGATTGCTGAAGATCGTAGACAACATAAACGTTATAAATTAGATAATTCTTTGTCGATTGCCTCGCTTGGGACCTTTCAGGTTACCGACATAAGCAGAGGTGGTTTTTGCTTTAAATGTCCTTCCAGCACTCACATTTCAGATTTCTGGGATACAGACATTCTCACTTCAGCAGTTTTTCTTGACGGCTTTCCTGCGATTCGTGTGTGGGTTTCACTGGCCGAAAATGGCAACCATGAATATTTGCCAACGATTGTGGGGGTGAAATTTGGAAAATTGACACCAAAACAAGAATCAGTATTACTAGAGTTACTCGATAATCTAGAAAGTAACAGTGGTATCACACATTAGCTAAGATTGTTCATCTTAATCTCTCAAGCCAATCCATTCAAAATATAAGAAATTTTTACATTTCCACTTCAAACATTACGATCATCCTTTGCTTCTCAAATAAAGATTCTAACTGATATGTCAGTTTATCTTCGATTTCAGATAGCCTGGCGATTCAGAGAACGGAGACCACCGCTTTCACACGACCGATCAGCCAAACTCTTGTTCTTCAGTCTGTTGAAAAAGTCTAGATAGATGAAATTAAATCCATCATCATTACAGTAAAGTTTGGGTTCATAGATAAAGAGGTTCTCGCTCATCTTTACCCACGCCTTGTAGTGCTCAGTAGGTATCCCTTTGAAAAACTCATACTCTACGTTATCAAGCAAGATTTTATAAGGAGTCGGAAGGTACCAAGCTTTGACAGGGCTTTCATCAGGTTCCGCCAACCCCCTGTAATCGCTGACTGTACGAACAGTACCTGCAATGAATGCTTGCAGTATGCGATTTCGATATATCTCCTTCTCCAACTTTTTATTCAGCCTGTAAATCACGCTCACAACAATAGTGGCGAAGAGAAGCAGGGCTATCAAAACAATCATTACGACTGCGAATGAAGTGGTGAGTGTCTGAGGGTTCATGTCTACTCCTTTCTTATCAGAATCGCTTTATCATGCCTACCGCTCATAATGAATACCTAACAAGACAGATCTTGAGAGGATGATTCACCTGCTATTCAGGAAAATTAGCAGAGTACGTTTTGCCCTTTTTGTCGTTTGATCGTTTAAGCCTGGACTTTGCTGCATTTTTGATAGACCACATCAGACGCATGAAAATAATCCAGCCTGAATACCCAAGACATAAAAGTGCAAATCCGAAAGTGAACAAATCTTCGGAGACATACAGGATGAGTAATCCTACTAAACCAACGGCGAAAGGTTTCAGGAAATATATCGGGTAGGGTAGCCAAATCTTTTTCATAACCTTACCTCCCTATTGGCTGTTAGGGTAACGTTCAGGTTAGACAAATTATCTCATATCATCATTAAGGTGTCAAAGATTAGGATATTTTGACTAAAGGGATTCAAGGCCACCACAATCGACGGACTCGAATGAAAGATGAACATCCATGCCGACAAATTTAGTATGCAGATTCGTCTCCATGGTTTCCCTCCTTGTTGTTGGATTAATGTCACGTGCAGTGACAACCCATCTTAACAGGAGTGGGAATGATCCGTTATCTGTCGGACATTATGTCTGTTTATCTTCAGACACGCCTGTCGTTATGCATCATCTATTAAGATGTCATCGTGCGGTTCATACCGGTACTTTCGCAGCAACTCATCCCGCTCCATTTCTATCTGATACTTTGCCAATAGAAACGGAGTACCGCAGTCGATCCCTTCACCGAAAAAAGTCTGCTTTGCTGTTTGCAACTTCTCTGCTGCCTGATTGATGATTTCTGCTCGGGTCATGGCTTAGGCTTCAAGAAGCCTTGACCGCTTTGGGACAAACTTAATGATCTTTCCCAGAGATTTCTTCTGCTCTGTTTTCGCTTTGTCCAGATCGTACTGCATCTGAATCCTGCTGAAATAATCATCAGAAAGGCCGAAGAACCGAGCCAATTTCAGGCCGTTCACAGATGAAATTTTGAGCTTGCCTTTGATGATCTTGCTCAGTGTTGATTCGGTAATGCCTGTCCCTTTTGATACCCGGTAGGCAGTTAATCCCATAGGATCAAGAAATTCCTCTTTTAGTATAATGCCCGGGTGTTCGAGCGGTATCATGGTTGCCATGCTGTACCTCCTAGTGATAATCCACTATTTCCACTTCGTAGGCGTCACCTTTATCGAAGCGGAAACAGCCCCTCCATTGGTCGTTAATTCTTCTCGAGTGTCGCGATCACTAAATCTTCCTGATACTATATTTTGGGATAATTAGTGATTCTAATGAAGATTTCGTATACGACCCTGGAGAATTCCAACCGTAATTTTAGTTTCATAGACCAGCAATATTGAACCAATAACTAAGCCACCGACAGCCAGAAACACCGCCACAACAGCTGATATTACGAATATATCGTTTATTGCGTTAATATTTATATTTGCAAGGCCGGCACCTACCAACGAAAATAGTACGCCAAAGGCAAATCCACCTAAGGAAAAGTAGAACGAGCTAATTGCTCTAAGCAAGAGAACTGCCCTTTGTTCCGTCAACAATAATTCAGAGCTGAGCCGATCTACCAAGGAGGGATTGTTATCTTTTCTGGCCACTTCGAGCTGCCGGGATAAATCCCTGCCACGATCAACTGCTCTTGCAAAACGATTACTGGTACTCAATACCATCAAAGCGGCAGCGTTCGTTAATATCGCAGGGGCAACAATAAATGTTAGAATAACAAATGGGTTAGATTGCATTTGACCGGCACCGAAGGTTACATCCA
>JBPCUV010000388.1:0-3313 GCA_051010975.1 Desulfocapsaceae bacterium | reverse complement strand
CATTAATCCCATCGGATAAGGTTTGGAGACTCAATTACTGAAATGCACTCAAAAACAAGATCGATCAAATTTCGCCGCAATTATAATATGGTACGAAATGGTGCTTTCCTCACTAAAAGAAAGGAGGTTTCATCACTCTGCCTATGAAGGAGCATCCCCCCTGGTTTGGTATTCTCGAGGTAATTGATGAAACCACCTACGCAGATTAACTGGTGAGAACACTTCTATGAGAATTGCAATTCAATACACGTTCGCCATTTTATCACTCACCTTCTATGGCGGTCAGGTCTGACCCTACATGGCGGCCCTGTCCCCCGTGTATCTGGGGATAATAATAGCAATCGGATTTCTGACGCTGCTGAGCACACGCCAACTGCTTGTAAAAAAATTCGTTGATAGTGCGGATCCCTTTGAGCAGCACAAAAGAGCCTTTATTGTTGAATTCATCATCTGTATTTGTGCAGCCTTCTTAATCATAGTCTATCAGAACCGGGTGCTTCATTTTCCTTTGGAAAGTACCCTTTCGCTTCTCATCGGTTGTATCATCGCAGGATTTTTCATAGGGCTCAACTCCTCACTCATTAAAGAGAGAGAGGTTATATCACGCGCCGTAAAAGCGGGAGAATATGTTTTCCGGTCAATTAAATATTCACCCATCACACTGAAATTCACCTTGATTGCGGCAACAACCTTCGTTTTTGTCTGCCTGGTACTGATAATGGTATTCTCCCGTGATGTCGAGTGGCTGGCAAACACGGCCCAGGATGCTGATTCGATAATGAATGCCCAGTTATCCGTGATCTACGAAGTCCTGTTTATCATGGGTGTGCTGATGATTCTTATCTTCAACCTCATTATTTCCTACTCACAAAACCTCAAATTATTGTTCAACAATCAGACGGGGATCCTGGAGAAAGTGCGGCAGGGAGACCTGAGGAGTAAGGTCCCCGTGGCCACCCAGGATGAATTTGGTGTGATCGCGGAACATACCAATCACATGATCGATGGTCTCAGACATCGATTTGAATTGATGCACTCTCTCAAGCTCGCGGAAGAAGTTCAACAAAATCTTTTACCAACGGAAAACCCTTCCCTTCTAGGCTATGATGTGAGCGGAGTCTCTATGTATTGTGACCAGACCGGGGGAGACTACTACGACTATTTCCCTTTGCCCAATGGCAAACTGGGCATCACAGTTGCCGATGCTTGTGGACATGGTGTGGGAGCCGCCATGCTGATGACCACTGTTCGGGCATTTTTGATTTCTGCGGTGGAAAATTATACGGATCCTGCTGGTTTGTTGAGCGAGATCAACAAATGGATCACCAGGGACTCAGCAACAAGCGGCAATTTCACCACAATGTTTTTTCTAGAATTGGACCCACAGACTCGGGTATTACGCTGGGTGAGAGCCGGGCACGAGCCACCGCTTCACTATCACGGCCAGTCCGGTTTAGTGACTAAACTTGAAGGTGTTGGGGTAGTGCTCGGCATTGACGAATCATATACCTTCGAAAACCAACAAACCGACGTTCAGGAAGGGGATATCATTCTTATCGGCACAGATGGCATCTTCGAAACTAGAAACCAGGACGACCTGGTCTTCGGGCAGGAGAGAGTGCACGAAATAATTACCCAGCACAAAAAGCAATCGGCTGCAGATATACAACAAACCATCGTCTCAGAAGTGAAGAACTTCCGCGGTGAGGTAAGTCAGGAAGATGATATCACGCTTGTGGTTATCAAAGCGGATTAACCGTTCATTTATGTTGGTGCGAACAATTCTGGCTTTAACACACTAGGCTAAGTCTCGTTTATCTCTGCCTGCATCCCTTGACTGAATGCAAATCCTCGCTCAATTGATTCAGTGGTTCATTATTAACCGCAGGTCATCCATAACTTAAATTTTATGATTATGGTGTGCTCGCAGGGGATATTTTTCGCTTGCAACCTTCAACAGGAGCGATAGATGCCGAACCCGATTCTGAAAGCGGCACATATCTCGAAACACTATACGATAGGTGAGCGTCGAGCAATTGTCCTCCACAACATTAGTTTGCAGCTTGAGCCGGGAGAGTTTGCTGTCATCTCTGGCGCCAGCGGCAGTGGAAAGACCACCTTACTCACCATTCTTTCGGGGCTTGATAAACCGAGTAACGGTCGAGTATGGCTGGCCGATAAGGACATCACCAATCTCGATGAAAATGGACTTGCGCCACTAAGAAACCGGTTGATAGGGTTCGTTTTTCAGGCATTTCACCTAGTACCGTCCCTTACATCACTGGAAAATATAATGTTCCCGGCCGAGCTTAACCGGGACCCGGAAGCATCCGAGAAGGCATCACATCTTTTAAACCGAGTAGGTTTGTGGGAACGACGTCACAATCGGCCGGAACAGCTATCCGGCGGTGAAAAGCAGCGTGTTGCCATCTGTAGAGCTCTTATTAACAATCCCCGCCTGGTGTTTGCGGATGAGCCTACCGGTAACCTGGATTCAGATAATTCCCGGGAGGTCGTTGAACTTTTGCTCGAACTGCAGCAGGAATTCAACACCACCCTACTGCTCGCCACCCACAGCACTGCAATTACCGATCGAGCCGATCGAATTCTAGTCCTTCATGACGGCCGATTGGTGAAAAATGACTTCCAGCCATGATTATTCATTATCGCTTTCTGTTGGAAGAACTTCGATACGGTGGGAAACAAGCCCTCACTTTCGTCATTTGCGTCGCTCTGTCCATTGCTACCCTGACCGCCCTTAACAGTTTCAGGCGTGATATACAAGGATCCCTGATAGACGAGGCGAGAGCTCTTCAGGGTGGTGATATCATTGTCCATGCCCACCAACCAATTTCTGAAGAGCTGCAGCGCACAATAGACACACTTGCCAGGGACCAGGATTTCGAGCAGCAGAAGACGGTGGAATTTTACACGGTTGCATTATCAGAAACCAAGGAGCATTCACTATTCTCGAGTATCAAGGCCGTTGAATCGTCCTATCCCTTCTTCGGCACCATCGAAATGGGCTCTGGACGAAAGCTTACCGAGGTGTTGAAACCCGGCAGCGCCGTTGTCGCCCAAGAGGTGTTAGAGCGGCTCGATCTGACGGTTGGGGGGCTCCTTAATATAGGCGACGTCGCTTTTGAAATAGTTGATGTGGTCCTGTTTGAGTCTATGCGGCCCGTATCATTTCTCTCTCTTGGGCCGCGCATTTTTATACCTATGGCAGACGTGAACCGACTTGGCCTTCTCGGACGCGGCAGCCGGGTCGAACATGAAAGACTAATTCAACTGGCTGATCCGAAAGATGCAG
>JBPCUV010000387.1:0-7525 GCA_051010975.1 Desulfocapsaceae bacterium | reverse complement strand
CCAGATAGGCCTGGGTCGGGCTGCCAAACCCGGCTCCATTCTCGGGGTCTTGAAGATCCCCGAATTCAGTCCCATCTGAACCGACAGGAATATTTATACCTAACAGCAATTCGGCAGATTGGCTCATATTCCAGCTGACCCGGAGCTGGAATAGAAATGACCGGTCTTCGAGATTATAAATCAAAGTCAAAAAAATATTGACCAGGGGATGGGCTTCGTATTGAAGAAGCGCATCAAAATAATACCGACCCGTGACGAATATTTCGCCACGCACCAACCACTCTCTCAAAGCCTCATTTTGCAATGCCTCAAGAGGCTCTGATTCTCCCAGACCATTATAATATAATTCAACGAAGCCATACCAGTTATCATCGGACCAGATCCTGGGGTAGTCGTAATTCAACACCCCAGAAAAAAAAGACTGCTCGTCGTCCTCTTCTTCCATTAAGGTCCGGGTCAGATCTGAGTGTAAAACACCACCGCCGAGATAAGTCACCATTCCAGCTCCTACTGCCAGATCCTCATAGTTTTCAGAGCATATACATCAAGATCACCAGGATCAGCATACAAACTGATTTTGTTACCAATCAGTAACAAAGAAATGGCAATTTCGACCATATTCGTGGTAAAACACTGTGCAGCTGAACTTAGAGTCAGCTTAATAAAAAGCATACAATTTTAAAGATCTCTTTTTCTTCTTCAGCTTCATTGGCTTGACTATCAAAAAACTGAAATACAAGTTCATCCTGGTCATCGGTGTCGTTCTACTCGTCTCTTTTGGAGTTCTTCTCTCCTATATGACCACCCTTCAAAATGATCTGGTAATCGGTCAGGCACAGCAGCAGGCCCGAATGATCCATCATCAGCTCATACTTACCCGTCAATGGATTTCCGATCACCAGGGCCTGTTTGTGGTAAAGACTGATGAAGTCAGGGAGAATCCCTACCTTGAGATCCCTCAGATCGAGACTCAAAACGGCGTTACCCTGGTTAAACGCAATCCAGCCATGGTCACCAGAGAACTTTCCGAATATGCGCAAAAAGCCGGTCACGGATGGTTTCGGGTTACCAGTCTCGATCCGGTCAATCCGCTGAACGAGCCCGATGCCTTCGAACGCTCCAGCCTTGAGCGTTTCAATAAAATACCGTTGGATGAATATATGGAAATAGAATCATCTGACAGCCATAAAATGTTGAGATATATCTCCCCGCTGATTGTCAAATCGTCCTGTCTGAGTTGCCATGCAAAGCATGGTTACAAGGAAGGAGATATTCGTGGAGCCCTGAGCATATCGATCCCAATCGACTGGGCGGATTCAATTATAAAGCGGAACAATATATTCATCTTCATGCTTGGCTCTTTTGCCGTTCTTGCCGTAACCGGATTATTATATCTTCTGTTCAACGCCTTGGTCTCAAACCGTCTGGCGGCACTGGAACAAATCATGGACCATTACCCTGAAGGTCCGGACCCTGACATATCCCCACCTGAAGGAGAAGATGAGATAGGGAGGCTATCATCCCGTTTTGCTGCACTTTGTGTGAGACTTGACCAGTCCAGGAGTAAACTCCAGCAAGCTCATGAGCAGGCTTTCTACAATGAAAAAATGGCAGCACTCGGACAGATTACCGCCGGCATAGCTCATGAGGTAAACAATCCCCTTGGGGGACTGCTTAACTGCGTCAGCAACATCCAGGATGACCCCGAAAACAAAGAGCTTCAGACCCGCTATCTACCGTTGATCGATAAGGGGCTGCATCAGATTGAATCGATCATGCGCCAGCTGCTTAACTTCGGCAGAAACATGCCACTGCAGTTGACGAAGGTCGACATAGATGAAGAGATAAAAGAATGTATGGTTCTGCTCAATTACCGGATGAAGAATATCGATCTTAATCTCCAACTCGGTATCACTGAAACTCTATGTGTCGATACCGAGGCGATCAAGCAGATTGTCGTCAATATCGGACTCAATGCAATCCAGGCCATGCCTGACGGTGGAAAATTCACCATCATAAGTAGTTATGAGTCGGATAAAATAACGATAATCTTCTCCGATACCGGTATTGGCATCGACAAGGAAATTATAGACAAAATTTTCGATCCGTTTTTCACCACCAAAGAAGTCGGACAAGGCACTGGACTCGGCCTTGCTGTCACCTACTCTCTGCTACAGCAGATGGGGGGAACGATAAAAGTCGACTCTAGGATGTCTGGCGGAACCACTTTCACTGTTCAGATCCCGGTGGTTCATCATTGTCAATCTGAAGCAGGCATCGACTAAAGAAAAATTCTAGATTAAACCGATCTGTGATGCGAATACTCCTGGTAGAAGATGACGAAATAATGCGAATCTCGGTCCATGACCGTCTGGAAAAATACGGCTGGCATGTTGATGCTGCAACAGACGGCAAAGTTGCTGTTGAGATGCTTGAAAGAGCTGGTTACCAGCTCGTACTCTCAGATGTAAGAATGCCAAATCTAGACGGTATGCAGCTACTTAAGCACATTCGTGAAACCACGCCTTACACCGACACCATAATGATGACTGCTCATGGCAACGTCGATAATGCTATCGATTGCCTCAAACAGGGAGCCTCCGACTATCTGCTCAAACCGTTCGATATGGATGATCTCATCATCAGAATCAACCGGATTGTTGCTATGCAGTCTCTTAAGGCCCGCAATATCTCACTGGAAGACACTTGTCTTCAGCGTCGGGAAAATTTGATTGGTGCCAGTGGAGCCATGGATGATGTCTTCAAGCTTATCAATCAGGCTGGTCCCAGCGATGCTTCGATTCTTATTTCCGGTGAATCAGGTACCGGCAAGGAACTGGTGGCTGCCGCCTTGCACGATTCGAGTGAGAGAAGGGACAAGCCTTATATCAGGTTGAACTGTGCCGCCATTCCGGACGGTCTGATGGAATCAGAAATGTTCGGCCATGAAAAAGGTGCGTTTACTGGAGCCATCAGCCAGAAACCAGGTAAATTCGAGATGGCCGACGGTGGTACCTTGCTGCTCGATGAAATTGCTGATCTGCCCTTGACGCTCCAGCCTAAATTACTACGCGCCCTTCAGGAACATGAATTCGAAAGGGTCGGCGGTACTCGGGTCATACGGGTGCATGTACGGATCATCTGTTCAACCGCCAAAGATCTGGTACAAGAGGTCAAAGCTGGAAAATTCAGGGAAGATCTATTTTATCGTCTCCGGGTAATACCGATCAAGCTACCGCCTCTGCGATCGAGAAAAGAAGATATTCCAGAACTAATCAAACATTTTCTTCATGAATACAGTTTGAAACGGGGCATTCCGATGTCAGTATCCAAAGACGCCATGGATTGCTTGCTCGAATACAACTACCCGGGTAACGTGCGAGAGTTGAAAAACATCATCGAACGAGCCTCGATCCTGGCCGCCGAACCACGAATTCAGCTTCTGGATCTGCCTGGAGATCTGACCCGTCAGACTCAGGATAGCGATGAGAAATCGCTTATCCTCACCAAAGTCGTAGCCAGAACAGAAAAGGATACAATCTTAAAAGCCCTGGTCAGGGCCAATAATTCCAGAACAAAGGCCGCAGACCTGTTGGGCATCAGCAGAAAAAACCTTTGGGAAAAAATGAAATCTTACGCCATCAACGTATGAATTCATCGATTATCCCCTATTATCAGTCACCCTAAGGCTAACTCCATGAATATCTCATTAGAATCGCCACTGGACATGCACCTGCACTTAAGAGAGGGTGATATGCTCGATCTTACAGTTCCTTTTTCTGCGGACCACTTTGCCGGGGCGGTGATCATGCCCAATCTTGTCGTCCCGGTTGATAGTCTGGATTATCTCCTGAACTATCGCCAGGCTATCGAGTTCTATTGCACCGACAAGAACTTCATGCCCTATATGACCCTTTTTTTTAAAAATTACAGCCGCCAGGAGCTGGAAGAATCGAGGGAGCAGGTACTGGGAATCAAACTATACCCGGCAGGAATCACCACTCAGAGTGAGGCCGGGGTGTCCGATTTCAGCGAAATAGAGGGGACCTTGTCAGTCATGCAGGAATTGCAGATTCCCCTGCTCGTGCATGGTGAGAGCAACGGATTTGTACTTGAACGTGAATTCGAGTTCCTCGATGTTTATCGTTCGTTGGCGAGCCGTTTTCCCAACCTACATATCATAATGGAACATATTACGACCGCCGATGCGGTCGAGCTGCTCGACGAGTTTGACAATCTCTCAGCCACGGTGACCCTGCATCATCTTATGATAACCTTGGACGACGTGCTTGGAGATCTGTTGCGTCCTGATCTGTTCTGCAAACCTGTAGCCAAAACCCCAAGGGACAGAAGCGCGCTGAGAGAAGCGGTATTCAGTGGTCATCCGCAGATCATGTTCGGATCAGATTCAGCTCCTCATCCCCGCCACAAGAAAGAATGCATCGGCTGCGCCGCAGGAGTGTTCTCGGCCCCGGTTGCCCTTCCCCTTCTAGCCCAGATTTTCGAGGATGCCGGACAGCTCGACAAACTTCAGGGCTTTGTCAGTACCAACGCCTGTCGGCGCTACCGGATAACTCCTCCAGACAAGACAGTTGTTCTCTCTCCGTCGCCCTGGCAGGTTCCGCAATATTACGGTGATGTAAGCCCCTTCTTTGCAGGACAAACAATTCGCTGGTCTGTCAACTCAGCAATCTCTGACAAATAGCTCCCATCATGAACAAAGTTATCGAACTGCTGAAATCTCATCGATCCATACGAAAGTTTAAATCGGATCCTGTTGCTCAGGAAATCGTAGAGGAATTAATCCTCGCCGGGCAAAGTGCAGCAACTTCAAGTTTTATTCAGGCCTGCACAGTAATTCAGGTCACCGACGCGGCCACTCGGGAGAAGCTCTGTGAGGCAGCCGCCAGGCAAGCTTATGTGAAGGAATCTCCTGTATTTCTTGTATTCTGCGCTGATATGGAGCGCCATAAATTGGCCTGTGACATGCATGAGGCAGAGATGTTATCGGGATTCACCGAACAATTCCTTACTGCATCAGTAGACTGCGCCCTGTTTGCTCAAAATGTTCTCGTTGCTGCGGAGTCGATGGGTCTTGGCGGCTGCTATATCGGAGCGATTCGAAATAAAATTGGTGAAGTGGACAAACTGCTCAATCTTCCGGATAAAGTCTATCCGATTTTCGGCATGTGTATTGGCTACCCGGACCAGACACCCGAGATAAAACCACGACTGCCTATCAAAGTAATTCTCAAACAGCATCAGTACACCAATGATGGTGACCGCCAATTGATTGCCCAATACGATGAGCACGTACGCAGTTATTATCGCACCCGTACCGGAGGGACAAAGGACAACTCCTGGAGTGAACAGATCTCGGAAATGCTTGTTAAAGAAGCGAGACCACACATGCTCTCTTTTTTACAGTCAAAAGGATTTCTTCTTAAATAGACAGGCGAGAATAACCGCAGAAAAAGGTTGCAGCAGGTGACAATCCAGAAATTTTTCATAAATGGCAATGAAGCCGTGGCCCGGGCAGCGATAAAATCAGGCTGCAGTTTTTTTGCAGGATATCCGATCACTCCAGCCACTACTATCTATCAGCATATGCTCGCTATGCTGCCACCTAGTCGAGGTATCTGTTTACAGGGAGAAGATGAAATCGCCTCCATTGGATTCTGCATTGGCGCTTCAATGACCGGTCTCAAATCGATGACCGCTACTTCCGGCCCCGGAATCAGTTTGTTCAGCGAACAAATCTCTTTCGCCATTGCCGGTGAAATTCCTTTGGTTATTGTTGATGTTCAGCGCCTCGGGCCATCAACCGGATCAGCCACGAAAGGGGCCGATTCAGATATTCAGTTTCTGCGCTGGGGAAACAGCGGGGGGCTCCCTGTCATCGTGCTTGCTCCGGTAAATGCCGCTGACTGCTATAACCTGACCTGTCAGGCTTTTAACCTGGCTGAAACCTATCGCTGTCCGGTATTTGTCGCCTCGAATAAAGAGATAGGCATGACCAAGGAAACCGTTTCCGAAAACGAGTTGGCTGAGATCGAACCCCTGACAAGAACCGGTTCTAACGAGAGACTCTCAAACTCTTCCTATCAGCCGTTTGCGGTCTCATCCAATTCCATGGTCCCCGCATTTCAACCGATTGGTGGCAAAGTGCTGGCTCGTCAAACTTCGTCATCACATGGACCCGATGGTTTTATCACCACTTCGCCTGAAACGCTGGAACAGGGTATCAGGCGGATGCGTGATAAACTTAGCAGCCGGAGAAACGAGCTGAGTTATTATCGTCTCGATGCAGATCCATCTGCTGATATCCTCGTCATATCCTATGGAATAACGGCTCGAGCAGCGGAAGTGGCTATCCAAAGGTTGCGGGAACAAGAACATGGTATCTCGTTGCTGATCCTTCAGACCCTTTATCCGGTTCCGGAAAAGTTGCTGACAGATGAAATTGCCAAGGTTTCACGAGTAGTCGTAATTGAGATGAACCTAGGGCAGTATATCAGGGAGATCGAACGATTCAGCGGGGCCACACCGGTGGAATTTTTCGGTAAGATGAATGGTGAATTGATATCTCCTAAAGAAATCGTTCGTGCAATTGTCCCATGAAAAGCCTTCTCAATACTCAGCGACCACCGTTTTTTTGCCCGGGATGTTCTCATCAAAAGGTGGTGCAGGCCCTGGATATGAGCTTTCAGGAACTAGGGCTCTGCGGAAATGAGATCGCCATCGTCACGGACATTGGCTGCTCCGGACTGCTTGACACCTTTTTCAACACCCATGCCTTGCACGGACTGCACGGCCGGGCCCTGACCTATGCTACCGGACTTAAACTTGGATGCCCCGCACTAACAGTGGTGGTCATCATGGGTGATGGCGGTCTTGGGATAGGCGGCGCTCACGTTCTGAGCAGCTGCAGGAGAAATCTCGATATTTCACTTTTGGTTCTGAACAATTTCAACTATGGAATGACCGGTGGACAATGCTCCGCCACCACTCCAGTCGAAGTATCCACCTCGTCCGGCTTCCTCGGTCAGCTCGAAGTCCCGCTCGATATCTGTGCCGTCGCCGGTGCTGCCGGGGCAACGTGTATAGACCGTGTTTCAGCAACCAATACAAGTCTGTCAGAGAGAATCAGTCAGGCTCTAGGCACCCCTGGATTTTCCCTGATGGATATCACAGGAATATGCCCGGGGCGACTCAGTAAAAGAAACCGACAGCCCAAAAAGCTGATTTCCACCTTCTCAGAAAGCTTCGAGAAACCAAGGAAAGTAGATCCCGAAAATGTCAGGCCGGAATACGGGAGTGCCTACAGAAAGAGATGTCGAGAATTACCGCGGTGCAGCCCCATGCGCCCTATAATATCGTCATCGACACCAGTAAAACCTGAAACAATTAGTGTTCTTTTTCTTGGGGCGGCTGGACAGCGGGTCAACACCGCAGCTGAAATCCTCTGCCTCTCAGCAATGCACGGCGGCTTTTACGCTACTCAGAAAAATGATTATCCAATCAC
>JBPCUV010000386.1:0-3072 GCA_051010975.1 Desulfocapsaceae bacterium | reverse complement strand
GATAAAGGCCCAGCCGATAGTCTGGCTGAACAGGGCCAGGCAGACCAGTGAAAGCAATGATTCAGGGCTGGGAATAGCAAAGCTTTTTCCGCTGAAACTGACCAGCGGTCCAAGAATGATCGAGGTAGCTAAAGAGATCAGCAGAAGAGTGTAGACAAATGACAGATCTCGCTCCAGCCGTTGGATTTTTCTTAAAGAGAGGATGAAAAAGGCATAAAAGAGTGCGGTGATCAGCCCAAAAATCACACCGAGACGGTAGTTGTCGGACAGAGCCTCCCAGTCGATACCGATAATCAGAAAGAGTCCGAGAAAGGCCAGAAGCAGGGAGAAAACAAAGATAAAGCGAAGCTGCTGTCCAAAAAAAAGCAGTGAAATCAAGGTTAGTACGAAAACCTGGAAATTTCCGAGAATGGTGGCCAGCCCCGGTCCCACATAGAGAATTGATAAGTGCCAGCAATAAAGGTCGACGGCGAAGCACAATCCGCATAATGCACAGTAGGCGAGTGTCTTTAAAGAGACGGGGCGAATCGTCCTTGTCAACAGGCAGCCAAGAAGAAGAAAAATTGAACCAAAAAAGACGCGATAAAAGGCTGAAACGATAGGGTCGACCTGCGATAAAGCCACCCAGATACTGGAAAAACTGATGAAGATCGCCCCGGTAAGAATATGAGTGGGATCTTTAAAGTACTCGGGGATTTTGGGTTTCATTGTAGTTGCTCAGGATGGCGGAAAATCAAATTAATAGGCGATCATAGCAGCCCCGGGTTGGAGCGCAATAAAAAAAAATTTTATCGTCCCGACTAATTCTTGAAACAGGACCTGGCCTCAGCGATCGCTGCAGGTCAAGACGGCGATTTTTCATGTTTCTTGAGCGTTGCTGCGGAACCGTTGAGCTAAATCCAACTTGCATTTTCAGAAACTATTTGGTATTGAGACGAGCTTTAGCTTTTTTGTGGAATTGCACAAATCGCGTTTCGGATTGTGCGGATTGTGCGGTGACGGGAACGGCGTGTTGCTAGCGCCCTCATCAGAAGAGACAGGAATATGAAAGATCTGACAACCAACTACCTTGGGCTCACCCTGAAGAACCCCATCGTCGCCGGAAGCTGTGGTCTGACAGGTTCGGCTTCGAAGATCGCGGAACTGGCCGAGGCGGGAGTCGGCGCGGTTGTTTTGAAATCGCTTTTTGAGGAGCAGATTGAGGCGGAGCTGCAGCAGAATTTGGACGACTACCAGACCGATTACCCGGATGCCTACGACTATGTCAAACAGTATACCAGAGATTCGGCGGTTACCGATTATCTGGATATGATCAGGGACGTGAAAAAACGGATTGATATTCCGGTCATTGCCAGTCTCAACTGCGTCACCGCTGAAGAGTGGACCACCTATGCCGGCAAGTTCGAGAAAGCTGGTGCCGATGGGTTGGAGATCAACGTTTCTTTATTGCCCAGTGATCAGAAAAAGGAGTCCGATGCTTACGAGCAGGTCTACTTTGACGTGCTCAGCAAGGTAAATAATGTCGTGTCGATTCCTGTGGCTCTGAAAATGAGCAGATACTCTTCATCTCTTGCCAGCTTGATATCACGTCTCCACTGGACCGGCAAGGTGGGCGGGTTTGTACTGTTCAACCGTTACTACCAGCCCGACATCAACATTGAAAAAATGGAAATGACCTCGGCAGGCGTCTTCAGTCATCCCTCGGAGATCTCTCTTCCGCTGCGCTGGATTGCTTTGCTTTCAGGTATGATAGAAAGCGATTTTGCTGCTTCCACCGGTGTTCATGACGGGGAGGGAGCGGTGAAAATGCTGTTGGCCGGAGCCAAAGCGGTGCAGGTGGTATCGACCCTCTATGAAAACGGGGTTGAGCAGGCGCAGAAGATTGTAGCCGACCTTGAATCCTGGATGGATCGACAGTCGTTTGGCACGATAAATGAGTTCCGAGGACGGCTTGCTTACCGTTTTGAAGATGATCAGTCAGCCTTTGAACGCATCCAGTTCATGAAACATTATTCCGGAATCTCATAGAAACAGCTGCGGAGTAGTCAAAGAGTAGTCAAAAAGTTTTGGAAACCCAAATATGTCAGCACACTTAACATTTCCAAAAGGCGGTGTTCATCCGCCGGAATCAAAAGAATTGACGGAAAAACTTGCGGTGGAAACTATGCCGCTGCCCGCCGAGTTGGAGCTTATTCTCGGCCAGCATATAGGTGCTCCCTGCAGCCCTGTGGTTAAGCGCAAGGAAGAAGTCGTTGAAGGCGGTCTGCTCGGTGAGGTTAAAAGGGGCCTGGGTGTCCCATTGCATGCCCCGTCGGCTGGATCTATCAAGGCGGTCGGCAGTTCATCTCACCCGATCAGGGTCAGTGCGCCTTCAATCACCATAAAGACAGACTCTGAGGCTGAATCACCGACCTGGGAGCCTTCGACTGACTGGCAGCAATACTCTTCTGAAGAACTGCTCGAAAAGGTTCATCAAGCCGGAATCATTGGAATCGGCGGTGCCGGCTTCCCAACCCATGTGAAACTCAAGCCGCCTGCCGATACTCCGGTGGATACCCTGTTGCTCAATGGGGCGGAGTGTGAGCCCTACATCACCGCAGATCACCGGATGATGCTTGAAAAGGCCGAAGAAATCGTAAATGGCGCCAAGATTCTGCTCAAAATTCTTGGCATCAAAACCTGTGCCATCGGTATCGAGAACAACAAACCGGATGCGATAAGTGTTATGCAAGCTGCGGTTGAAAAGCTGCAGGAGCCGGGCTTCACCATTAATGTGGAAGCTCTTACAGTCAAATACCCGCAGGGCTCTGAGAAACAATTGATTCAAGCGATAACGGGCAGAAAGGTGCCGGCTATGGCACTGCCTTCTGCGATCGGTGTTGTGGTCCATAACGTGTCGACGACAAAAGCGGTGTATGATGCAGTTGTGCTGGGCAAGCCGCTGATCGAAAAGGTGATCACCGTGTCGGGGCGAGGTATAAAGAAACCGGCCAACCTGCTGGTCAAAATCGGCACCAAAGTAAAAGATATTGTCGAATACTGCGGAGGCACCACAGAAGATCTGGCCAGGAT
>JBPCUV010000385.1:0-5754 GCA_051010975.1 Desulfocapsaceae bacterium | reverse complement strand
CGGCTGGGAAGATAAAGAATTTATCCGCACCCGCGTGGCCGGCTATCAGGAGATGGTCGAAGTAGCTAAACATTACACGCCTGAAGCAGTTGAAGATGTTACCGGCATTCCGGCAGAACAGACCAAGAAAGTGGCCAAAATACTGGCTCAGAACAGACCGACCTCGCTGACCTGGTGTATGGGTGGAACCCAGCACACCATCGGTTCCTCAATTACCCGCGCCTTCTGCATCCTGCAGCTGGTACTTGGAAACATGGGCAAATCGGGCGGCGGAACCAACATCTTCCGCGGCCACGACAATGTCCAGGGTGCGACTGACATGTGCGTTTTGTCCCACAGTCTGCCGGGCTATTACGGTCTCTCAGAAGGCGCCTGGAAACACTGGTGCCGGGTCTGGGATGTTGACTTTGATTATATCGCCGGCAGATTTCCGGCTAAAGAGTGGATGGGCAAAAAAGGATTTACCCTGGCACGCTGGTACGAAGGTGTATTAGCCGAAGAGGAGCTCGAAACACCGTCACCGGTTAAAGCATTGATTCAGTGGGGTTGCGGTACCAACTCCAACTCCCAGTACAACCGGGTGGTGAAAGCGCTGAACAAGCTCGAGCTGCTGGTCATTGTCGATCCGTTCCCGACTGCCGCCGCAGCCCTTACCAAGACTGATAATGTCTACCTGCTGCCCGGGGCCAGTCAGTATGAGACCTCCGGTTCGGTTACTTCAACTTCCCGGCAGTTTCAGTGGCGCTTCAAAGTTGTCGACCCGGTCTACGACTCGAAGGACGATTACGAGATCATGTCGCTGCTGGTCAACAAGCTCGGTTTTGCTGATGAGTTTTACAAGAACATCAAAGAGGTTCCCGAGGACATCACCCGTGAGATCAATAAAGGTACACTGACTATTGGTTACAATGGTCAAACGCCTGAACGGATCAAGAAACACATGGAGAACTGGCATACCTTCAATATCGAAGATCTGCAGGCCAAAGGCGGCCCGTGTGACGGTGATTACTACGGCATGCCGTGGCCGTGCTGGACCGAAGAACATCCGGGCACCCCGATTCTCTATGATGTTTCCAAACCGGTAGCCGAAGGTGGACTGCCGTTCAGGAATCGTTTCGGCCTGGAAAAAACCTACGACGCCAGTGGCCGTACTGAAAATCAACTGGCTGCCGAAGGCGTGTACAACCCAGGATCAGAGGTCAAGGGCGGTTATCCTGAATTCAAGGACGTAGTCCCGGGAACCAACTGGAAAACCGACCTTACTCAGGAAACCCTGAAAACTGCGATCAAACGAGGCATGGCACCGTTCGGTAATGCTCGCGCCCGTTGCGTGGTCTGGAACTTCCCGGATCAGGTACCGATCCACCGTGAACCGCTGCACTCTCCGCGTCCGGATCTGATTGAGAAGTATCCGACCTACGAGGATCAGCCCAACCATTATCGTGTCCTGACTCGCTATAAGAGTGAGCAGAAGCCCGAGCTGGTCAAAGAGTATCCTTACGTGCTCACCACCGGTCGTATGGTTGAGCACATGGGCGGCGGTGCCGAAACCCGAAGTTCCAAGTATCTCTCCGAGCTCCAACCGGAGATGTATGCGGAAATCAATCCACGTCTGGCCAATAATCTCGGAATCCGCAAAGACGACATGGTTGTCATCGAGTCGCCGGAGGGTTCCAAGATCAAGGTCAAAGCGTTCATCACACCACGTGTTGACGATAAAACCATATTCCTGCCATACCACTTTGCCGGAACTCTGATGGGCGAATCCTACCTTAAGGATTACCCGGAAGGTTACGAACCCTATGTGGTCGGCGATCCCGGTAACACCGTAACGAACTATGGTTATGACATCATCACACAGATTCAGGCCACCAAGGATGGTCTGTGTAAAGTCACCCGAGCCTAAACGGTCGACTGAGGAGGAATAAAAAATGGCACGAATGAGATTTCTATGTGACACCGAACGCTGTATCGATTGCAGCGGGTGTGTAATAGCCTGCAAAGAAGGCAACCATGTCCCAGTCGGTATTAACCGCCGGCGGGTAATGACCATGAAACAGGGCGAACCGGGAGAAAAGTCGATATCGGTCGCCTGTATGCACTGCTCTGATGCTCCCTGTATTGCTGTGTGCCCCGTTGATGCAATTTATCAGCGGGATGACGGTGTCGTACTGGTCAGCAAAAAGACCTGTATCGGCTGCGGCTACTGCTTCATGGCCTGCCCGTTTGGAGCCCCGCAGTTTCCGAAGGGAAATGTGTTTGGAGCCCGCGGTGCGATGGACAAGTGCACTTTCTGCGCCGGCGGTCCGGAAGAAAACTTCAGCAAGGAAGAAAAGAAGCTTTACGGACAGAACCGTATCGCCGAAGGCAAGGTGCCGATGTGCGCCTCCATGTGCGCCACCAAAGCGCTATTGGCAGGCGACGGTTCTGTGGTTGCCGACGTCTTCCGCGAGCGAGTCTTCAACCGCGGTTCAGGCGTCAATGCCTGGGGCTGGAATAAAGCCTACAAGAAAAGCTGACGCTCAAACTATCTAAAAGGCAACCGGATCATCGATCTTTTTTATTGATCCGGTTGCCGATGTAATGAAGGAGGAACCTATGCGCAGACTCATAGCGTCCGGGGTTCTGATTATGATTGTTTACGCAGCGGTCATGGTTATTTCAACCGCAATCGCTGCGCCTACCTCGATGGACGGTTTTACCCAGTTCTTCTCGCCGGAGCACTACGGTGAACTCTACGGAGACATCACCGGAGACTGGCAGAAAGTGGGCCAGCCTTTCACCCAGCTTCAGTCCGAATTGTTCTGGAAGATCTTTCTCGGGGTTATCACGGTCATACCAGTTGTTTTTCTGTTGCATTTTCTGATCGTCGGGGCCAAGTCATTTGCCCATGACGGTCCGCAAATATTGTTTTTTAACTTTTTTACCAGAATCGTTCACTGGATAGGGGCAATATCATTTGCTCTGCTGGTAATCACCGGACTGTTAATTATTTTCGGTGCGATTTTTGGCGGCGGAGCCCCCATTCGTCTTGCCCGCCACATCCATATCATCAATGCCATGATCTTTGGTGTCATTGCGGTATTCATGTTTCTTATCTGGGTTAAGGACATGTTCCCGACCTTTTATGATATCAAATGGATATTTATCCTTGGCGGCTACCTGAGTAAAAAGAAAAAACCGGTTCCAGCCGGCAAGTTCAACGCCGGTCAGAAGGCCTGGTTCTGGCTCGCCACCGTTGGTGGGGGTGTCATGGCCTATACCGGTTATATCATCTGGGGGATGAATGTAGACCTGGATACGGTAAGGCTCTACACGATCGTCCATAATGTACTGGGCATGGTGTTGATCTCACTTTTTCTGACCCACCTTTACATGTCGCTGTTCGCCATCAAAGGTTCATTGCACAGCATGATCAGCGGCTACAAACCCAAAGAAGAAGTCGACATCCTGCACAGCCGATATAAATATGAGTAATTCCTAAAAAAAGGAGCCGGGCCATCCGGCACTTAGACAGTAAAAAGGGCGTTGGATATTTCCTACGCCCTTTTTTATCGTTTTCAAACACTTCCGCTTCAGGCTCGCGATCTCTCCATCTTTGCCTAGGCTGCTTTTCGGGTCTCTGTCATTTTACCCACCGCCTCCATACCCTTTCGCACCGCCTTCATATTTTGGTTGAACTGGGCCGATGATCCGTCACCGAACACCTTTTTCATAGCCTCGGCCGCATGGTGCAGTCGCGGCGCCCCCCTCAGGCCCATAAAGGCGCCCAGCATAACCATATTTGCTGCCCTTGGATTGCTGCACTCAGCGGCAAGTTCATTTGCTTTGAGAGGTTGAGCCATTACATCATATCGCTCGACCTGATGGTCGATCAGTGATCTATTGAAGAGGATAAGCCCGCCGGCGATGACACTTTGCTGGAATTTTTCAAACGAAGGTAGATTCATCACGATCAGGCTCGTAGCATCTCTGGTAACGATCGGAGAGCCCACCGGTTGATCAGCCACCACGACACTGCAATTTGCCGTTCCACCCCGCATCTCCGGACCGTAGGACGGCATCCAGGTGACGTGCCTGCCATCGAGCATGGCGGCATAGGCAATTAATTTGCCAAGGGACATGACCCCCTGACCGCCGAACCCTGCACAAATAATTCTTTCGTTATCCATTCAGACCTCCTCCAGTGCCCTCATTACACCGAGCGGGTAGTAAGGAATCATATTGGCCTCTAGCCACTCCAGTGCAGCCACCGGTTCAAGCCCCCACCCTGTTGGGCAGGTCGAGAGCAGTTCCACCATTGAGAAGCCTCTCTGTTCAACCTGACAGGTAAACCCTCTTAGAACTGCTTTTTTGGCTTTACGGATGTGTTTGGGATGATGGAGGGAAACACGCTCCACATAGCTTGCACTGGGGATCTCGGCCAGCATTTCAGACATCTTCAGCGGCAGGCCGCTGAACTCCGGTTTTCTGCCTGCCGGTGCCGTTGTTGTTTTTTGGCCAGGAAGGGTGGTCGGGGCCATCTGTCCTCCTGTCATACCGTAAATCGCATTGTTGACGAATATAACAGTGATGTTTTCCCCCCGGTGGGCTGCGTGAACTATCTCCGCGGTACCAATTGAGGCGAGATCACCATCCCCCTGGTAGGTGAAGACCGTTTTGTCGGGTACAGTTCGCTTTATTCCGGTTGCCACTGCAGGCGCTCTGCCGTGAGAACACTCTATCATATCGACATTGAGATAGTTGTAAGACAGGATAGAGCACCCCACCGAAGCGCAGCCGATTGTATCGCCTAGCAGCCCAAGTTCCTCAAGCGCCTCTCCCACCAATCGATGAGCAATGCCGTGAGTGCATCCCGGGCAATAATGGGTGGCGGTCTCAGTGAGTCCCGAGGTTTTTGAGAAAATGACACTCATTGCGAACCTCCCGCCAGGATGTCCAGGGCTCTTGCGGTAAGTTCATCAGGTTCGGGAATCATACCGCCGCAGCGACCGTAAAAATGCACCGGTAGCCTGCCCTCGACCGCAAGTTTGACATCATCGAGCATCTGCCCGCAGCTCATTTCAACACAGAGTACGGACCTGCAGCTGTCGGCCAGCGATTTAAAAGGCCGGGTCGGAAAAGGCCAGAGTGTCTGTGGACGAATCAAACCAACACGGTAGCCTTTCTGCCGTAAATCATCGACACTGTTTTTTACGATTCTGGCAGTTGAACCAAAAGCGCAGAAAAGAAGTTCTGCATCAACCTCTCCGTATACTTCAAACCTCACTTCTGCCTGGCTCATCCGTTGATATTTCTTCTGTAGTTTGAGATTGTGAATCTCCAGTTCTGCCGGATCAAGCCTTAAGGACTTGATTGTTCTGGGAGCCCGATTGTTGTGGTGCCCAGCAAGCATCCACGGCTGCTCTGCCGGCCTTTCTCTTCCGGGGCTCTGCTCTAATTCGACCGGCTCCATCATTTGGCCCAGCATACCATCGCTGACGAGGAATACAGGGGTGCGGTACTTTTGCGCCAGTTTAAATGCCTCCTGCATCATTTCAGCCGACTCCTGCAAGTTTGACGGAGCCAGGGAGATGATCCGGTAATCACCGTTGCCGCCCCCACGTGTCATCTGAAAGTAGTCTGACTGGGCGGGCTGGATGCCGCCAAGACCCGGTCCACCGCGCATCACGTTGACAATGACACAGGGAATTTCGGTTGCGGCCAGCATCGAAATTCCCTCCTGCATTAAGGCGATCCCAGGCGATGACGAAG